>NZ_QPFS01000043.1:0-34617 GCF_010906995.1 Rhodopseudomonas sp. WA056
CAGATGGGCTCGGTCGACGAGATCATCATCACCATCGAAGGGCGCGGCGGTCACGCGGCACAGCCGCACGCGACGATCGATCCGGTCGTGGTGGCCGCTTCGCTGATCCAGGCCAGCCAGTCGATCGTCGCGCGCAACATCGATCCGTTGAAATCCGCAGTGGTCTCGATCACCCAGATGGCGGCAGGTGACGCCTTCAACGTCATTCCGCAGGTCGTCACACTGCGAGGTACGGTTCGCACGCTGGACGAGGCGACGCGTGACGCCGTCGAAGCACGGCTGCGCGATCTGACCGAAAGCGTTTCCAGGGGATTCGGCGCGACCGGGACGCTGTCCTATCTCCGCCACTACCCGGTGATGTGTAACGCCGAGATCGGCGTCGAGCGCGCGGTCGCCGCGGCGAGTACGGTCGCGGGCGAAGCTCACGTCACCGGCGATCTGTCGCCGACCCTGGGCGGTGAAGATTTCGCCTTCATGCTGAACGAGCGCCCCGGTGCGATGATCATGATCGGCAACGGCGACAGCGCTCCGCTGCATCATCCCAAGTTCGATTTCAACGACGACGCGATTCCGTGGGGCTGTTCGTACTGGACCACACTGGTTCGACAGCGGATGCCGCTCGCATGAGCCGAGCGCGCGAGTCCCGACGAGGAACGGCATTCTGAAAATCACCGCGCACAGAGACTGAACATCTCGAAACGCGCGCAAATATGGAGACCCGCTTCGACCGTTTCTTTGCAATACCCGTCGACGACGTTCGGCGAGGTGCAAAGCAACAATGAAGCGGGCTCGATTGCAGCCGAACGAGAATTGCAACCCGGACGTCCAGCCAACCGACAAGGAAATGGAATGCCTGAATCAGAGGATGGTCATCAGCGCGGCAAGCTGCCCGCTGAACTGGATCATGTCATCGTGCTCGTCCACGGAGACCTCGATGCCGCAGCCGCGGCGTACCAGTCGCTCGGATTTCAGTTGACGCCGCGCGGTCACCATTCGCTGGGCTCCTCGAACAATCTGGCGATCTTCAAGAACAACTACCTCGAGCTGTTGGGCTACGAGGCCGGCAAGAAGCAGCAACGGCCCGAGCAATGGCACGACCCCAAAGGGCTGTCGGGCATCGTCTGGCGCTGCCCTGATCCGGCGCGAGCGCAGCTCAACGTCGAGCAGGCCGGAGTGAAGGCGGAGCAACCGCTCGACTTCGTTCGGCCGGTCGAGACAGGGGATGGCGTCTTCGATGCGGCGTTCACAGTTCTGCATCTGCCCAGAGAGGGGTTCGACTACGGTCGCACGTTCTTCTGCCACCACAAGACGCCGGAGCTGGTGTATCGCCCGGAATGGCAGGTGCACGCGAACGGCGTGGAAAATATCAGCGAATTCGTGTTCTGCGGTGATGATCCGCGCGGTGCCCTCGATCTGTTCGAGCGGATGTTCGGTCCGGGCCTGCTGAAGGAAATCCCCGGCGGCTTCGGTTTCGATGCCGCCGAGGCGCGGGTCGTCGCACTCGACCGGCAGGCGGCGTCCGAGCGCTACGGCGCGGATGCGCCGCTGCCGGAGGCCGGCAAGACCCAAATGATCGGTCTCGTCTTCAAGACTAAATCGCTGGCGCAGGCTGAAGCCGCGCTGAATTCCTCCGGCGTGGCGTTTGGCACGGCCGGCGACGGGCTTCGCGTCGGTCCGGCGCACGCCTTCGGAGTGGTCATCGAATTTTCGGAATAGTCCGGCTCCAGCCGATCGCACGCGTGATCGGCGGCCAGGGTCAAAAATCACAAGGGAGAAGTCAATGCGTGCAGTGCTGCTTCATGAACACGGCGGTCTCGACAAGATGAGCTATGTCGAGGATTTCGTCGATCCGGTGCCGGGCGAGGGTGACGTGCTCGTCAAGGTCAAGGCGACGTCCTACAACTATCACGACATCTTCACGCGCCGTGGCATGCCGGGAATTCGGATCCCGATGCCGATCATCATGGGAATCGATATCGCCGGCGAAGTGGCGGCGTGCGGGCCCGGAGTCGAGGGCTGGAAGGTTGGCGATCGTGTGCTGATCGACCCGATCAACCGCGTCGAAGGCGGGCTGATGGGCGAGACCCGGCACGGCGGACTCGCCGAATATTGCGTCACGCGTGCTCACCAGTTGATCGCGCTGCCCGACGATGTCTCGTTCGAGCAGGCGGCGAGCCTGCCGGTGGCTTACGGCACCGCGCTGCGCATGATGACCACGATCGGCAAGGTGTCGGCCGGCGAGAAGGTGCTGATCCTCGGCGCCTCGGGCGGCGTCGGCATCTGCTGCGTGCAACTCGCCAAAGCCGCGGGCGCCTATGTGATCGCCTGCGCCGGATCTGCCGAAAAGGGCCAGCGGCTCACCGAGATCGGCGCCGATGAGGTCATCCTCTACAACGAAGTGGATTTCATGAAGGAGTGCCGCGCCCGCCACGGCAAGCCGCGCGCCGGCAAGGCTGCGGTCGGTTCAGGCGTCGACATGGTGGTCAACTTCACCGGCGGCGACACTTGGGTGCCCTCGCTGAAGTGCCTGCGCAAGGGCGGGCGGCTCGTCACCTGCGGTGCCACCGCCGGCTTCGATCCGACCGAAGACATCCGTTTCATCTGGACGTTCGAACTGCAGATCTTCGGTTCGAACGGCTGGGAGCGCGAAGACATCCTGAAGCTGTTCGACCTGATCCGCGCCGGCAAGATGAAGGCCGTGATCGACCGCACCTTCTCGTTGCAGAACGCCATCGAGGCGATGGGCGTGCTCGAAGACCGCAAGGTTCTCGGCAAGCTCGTGGTGACTCCATGAGCGGGGCGACGTCCCAGCAGCTCGACGTCGCCGGCTTGCAGGCGATGGCCGACAACGCGCCCTTCATCGCGTTCTGCGGCTTGCGGGTCACCGAGCTGGACCTCGAGCAGCAGGTGCTGACGATGCACGCGCCGTTCCGTCCCGAATTCGAACGTGGACCGGGCACCAAGCAGTGGCACGGCGGTCCGCTCGCCTCGATCATCGACACGGTCGGCGATTTCGCGATCGCCATGCTGGTCGGCGGCGGGATTCCGACCATCAATTTCCGGGTCGATTACCTGCGTCCTGCGGTCGACACCGGGCTGATCGCCAAGGCCACGGTGAGGCGTCTCGGCCGAACGGTCGGAGTCTCCGATGTCGATCTGTTCAACGACAAGGGCGCTCTGGTCGCGATCGGTCGTGGATCCTACGCGATCCCGGCCGGCGCCTGAGCCACGGCATTCTCCGTGGAGCAACCGCTCCGCGGCCAATCGACAACCCGCATTCGTCCCAACTGGAGATTTCCATGACTAGCAACATCAACAGACGAGTGTTCCTGGGCACGTCCGCCCTTGCTGCGATCGCCGCCGGTACGTCGTTTGGCTGGTCGTCGGGCGCGCAGGCGGCGCCGACGCCGAAGAAGGGCGGGGTGCTGGTCGCGACCTGGGGCGGATTCGAGCCGCAGGCGGTGTTCGTGCCCGGCGGCGGCGGCTCGAGCCCGCTGATCAGCTCGACCAAGATCCTCGAACCGCTGCTGCGCCAGGACAGCAAGGCCGAGTTCTTCCCGGTGCTGGCCACCGGCGTGAAGCCGTCGGCGGACTTCAAGTCGTACGACATCACCCTCAGGAAGGGGGTGACGTGGCACGACGGCAAGCCGTTCACGAGCGACGACGTCGTCTTCAGCATGAACCAGTACTGGACGCAGACGATCGCCAAGGCGGCACTCAAGAACTTCTCCGGCATCGAGGCGATCGACGACGGCGTTCGGGTGAAGTTCAGCGAACCGACGCCGGAATTCTTCTTCAAGTCGGTGCTGGCGACCGCTCCGGTGATTCCGAAGCACGTTTACGAGGGGACGGAGATCGCGACCAATCCGGCCAACAACGCGCCGGTCGGAACCGGCCCGTTCAAGTTCAAGCAGTGGGTGCGCGGCAGTCATATCGAATACGCCGCCAACGACAAATACTGGGACGCCGGCAAGCCGTATCTGAATGGTCTGGTGATGCGCTATTGGCGCGACGCGTCGTCCCGCACCGCGGCGCTCGAGGCAGAAGAGCTTCAGCTCGGCATCTTCAATCCGATTCCGGCGCCCGATATCGACCGGCTGGCCAAGACCGGCAAGTTCGAGGCGTCGACCGACGGCTATCTCGGCGCGGCCTGGGCGTCCACGATCGAGTTCAACAGCCGCCGCGACATCGTCAAGGATCCCGCCGTTCGTCGCGCGCTGCTGACCGCGATCGACCGGGAGACGATCGCCGACGTGGTGTATTTCGGCCGAGCCAAGCCCGGCACGTCATTCGTCAGCTCCACCAATCCGAAGTTCTACAACCCGAAGCTGCCGCGCTACGAGTTCGATCCGAAGAAGGCGGCGAAAATGCTCGACGACGCCGGCTATCCCAAGAAGGGCAAGTCGCGCTTCAAGGTGCATCTGCTTGCGGCGGGCTGGTTCGAGGAGAACGGCAAGGTCGGCCAGTTCGTGAAGCAGAACCTGGAGGATATCGGCGTCGAGGTCAATCTGACCGTGCCCGATCGCGCGACGTCGCTGAAGCAGATCTACGGCGACTACGACTACGATATCGCGCTGTCGAACTACGCCGCCCGGGTTGAACTGGTGCCGCAGCAGACCGACTACGTCTCGACCAGCGGCATCGTCAAGGGGGCGGCGTTCCGCAACGCCAACGGCTACTCCAACCCCGAGATCGACGCCATCGTCGCCAAGATGTCGGTCGAGACCGACGAAGCCAAGCGCAAGGAACTGGCCTTCAATTTGCAAGAGATCGTGGCACGCGATCTGCCGATCACCGTTCTGGTCGAGCTGATCTCGACCACGATGATGTCGAAGAAGGTCAAGGGCGTCGGCAATCGCGCCGACGTTTCAGCCGACAGCCTGTCGGACGTTTGGCTCGACGTTTGATTGCGAGAGGAGATGAATCGATGAAACGCTCGATCATACGCAGGCTGTTTCAGATCATCTCCCTGATTCTCGGCGTCATCGTGATGAACTTCACGCTCATCCAGATGGCGCCGGGATCGCTGCTCGACATCATGACTTCCGAGCAGCAGGTGACCGATCCGGCCACATTGGAGCATTTGAAGCGTCTGTACGGGCTCGACCAGTCGCCCCTCCAGCAATTGTTCAAATACACCTGGTCGGTGTTCAGCTTCGATCTCGGATATTCTTACCGGCAGAATGCACCGGTCTTCGACATCATCATGGCGCAACTGCCATCGACGTTGCTGCTGATGCTGACGTCGCTCGGGGTCGCGGTCACGCTCGGGATGATTGCCGGCGTCGTCGCCTCGGTGAAGGTCAATACGGTATGGGACGTTGTGATCTCGCTGGCGGCGGTGTTCTTTTTCGCGGCGCCGACGTTCTGGCTCGGCATCATGCTGATCATCTTGTTCGCCGTCCATCTCGACTGGCTGCCGGTGGGCGGCATGACGACGATCGGCGAACAGTTCGGGCCGGTCGGATACGTGATCGACGTGCTTCGGCATCTGATCCTGCCGGCATTGTCGCTCGGCCTGTTCTACGCCGCGATCTACACCCGGGTGATGCGCGCTTCGATGCTGGAGGTGTTCTCGCTCGACTTCGTCCGCACCGCGCGGGCGAAAGGACTCAGCAAGACACGCGTCATCGTCGCCCATGTGTTCCGCAACGCGCTGCTGCCGGTCGTCACGCTGCTCGGGCTTCAGCTCGGCACCGTGCTCGGTGGCTCCGTCGTGATCGAGGCCGTGTTCTCCTGGCCCGGCATCGGAAGTCTGATGCTCGACAGCGTCATGAGCCGCAACTATCCGGTCGTGCTGGGTGTCTTCGTACTCTCCGCCGTGGTCGTGGCGGTTGCCAATCTGTTGGTCGATCTCGCCTACTACCGGCTTGATCCGCGAATCCGGAGTCGATGACCCATGACGGTTCGTACCTCGTCCGCCTTCGTCGAATTCGCCGCGCGCTTCGCCCGCAATCGTGGCGCGCTGCTGGGAATGATCGTCATCGTCCTGGTGGTCGGGCTCGCGCTCGCCGCTCCGTGGTTGATCGACAAGAATCCGCTGCGCATCGTGTCGCGCCCGGAGGTCTGGCCGTTCACCAATCCGCGCTATCCGCTCGGAACGGATTCGATCGGGCGCAATATCTTCGCGATGATCGTCTACGGTGCGCGCACCACCTTGATGATCGGCATCGTCGCGGCGCTGACCGCGACGGTGATCGGCGTCGTGATCGGCGCCACCGCGGCCTGGTTCGGCGGCTGGATCGACGAGATCCTGACCCGGCTCACCGAGCTGTTTCAGACTGTCCCGAACATCTTGCTGATCATGACGGTGGTCGCGATCCTGGGGCAGTCGATCGACAATATCATCGTAGCGATCGGGATCACGATGTGGCCCGGCATCGCCCGGCTGACGCGCGCCGAATTTCTAACCCTGAAGAACCGTGAGTTCGTGCTGGCCTGCCGATCGATGGGCATGAGCAATCTTCGCATCATGGCGGGCGAAATTCTACCGAATGCGATTCCGCCCGTCATTGTCCTCGCATCGGTGATCATCGGCAGTTCGATCCTGTTCGAAAGCGCGATCTCGTTCCTCGGCCTCGGCGATCCCAACGTCGCGAGCTGGGGCGCGTTGATCGGCGATGGCCGGACCTTGATCCGACGGTCCTGGTACATCTGCGCCATTCCAGGGCTGGCGATCATGCTGACGGTGCTGGCGATGAACCTGATCGGCGACGGTCTCAACGACGCGCTCAACCCGAAGCTGAGGGACCGCTGAGATGACCCCGCTGCTCGAAATCCGCGACCTGCAGGTCGATCTGTTCACACGGCGCGGCGTGCTGCGCGCGATCGACGGGTTCTCTCTCGCGGTCGACCATGGTGAAACGCTCGGCCTGGTGGGCGAGTCCGGCTGCGGAAAGTCGATGACATCGCTGGCGATCATGGGACTGCTGCCGACGCCGCCGGCGCGGGTGACGGGAGGCTCCGTCCTGCTGGAGGGACGTGATCTCAACCGGTTGAGCGACAGCAAGATGCAGGCGGTGCGCGGTCGCGAGATCGGGATCATCTTTCAGGATCCGATGAGCTCGCTGAACCCGGTCTACACCGTCGGCTATCAGCTCGCCGAAGTGCTGCGCCGCCATTTCAAGCTCGACCGCCGAGCGGCCGAGAAGCGGGCCCTGGAACTGCTCGACCGGGTGCACATTCCGGATGCCCGGCGCCGGCTCGATGCCTATCCGCACGAGCTTTCCGGCGGAATGAACCAGCGCGTGGTGATCGCGATGGCGATCGCCTGCGAGCCGAAGCTGCTGATCGCCGACGAGCCGACGACGGCGCTGGACGTGACGATCCAGGCGCAAATCATCGAGCTGCTGAAGGAGATCCAGCGGGAATCGCGCATGGGGATGATTTTCATCACGCACGATCTCGGGGTGATCGCCGACGTCGCCGATCGGGTGACGGTGATGTATGCGGGCAAGAAAGCCGAGGAGGCGCCTGTCGATGCGCTGTTCGACGATCCGCGCCATCCCTATACGCGCGGGCTGATCGGCGCGACGCCCAAACCCGGCGACGAGCGGCGGCACCGGCTCGTCGAGATCCCCGGGGCGGTACCGGGCCTGGCCGAGCGACCGACCGGTTGCGCATTCGCCAATCGCTGTCCGTCGGTGTTCGACCGCTGCCGCGTCGAACAGCCTGCTTTGATCCATCAGGGCGCGCGACACCTGGCCGCCTGTTTTCTCGCTGCCGAAATGGAGAAACGCCATGTCGCTTCTGTCGGTGCGTAGTCTCGTCGTCGACTACCAGACGTCGTCCGGCACAGTTCACGCCGTCAACGACGTCAGCCTGGATATCGAGCCCGGCGAGACGGTTGGCCTGGTCGGTGAATCCGGCTGCGGCAAGTCGACCCTCGGCAAGGCGATCATGCATCTGATCCCGGCGACGGACGGGCAGATCGTGCTGGACGGCCAGAACATCACCAGCATGCCGGCTGCGGCGATGCGGCCGATCCGCGCGAAGATGCAGATGATCTTCCAGGATCCGCACAATTCGCTCAATCCGCGGCGGACCGTCGGCAACCTGATCGCGCAGCCGCTGCAGATTGCCGGCTACGACAAGGCGGCGATTGCGGCGCGCGTCGCCGAGCTGATGGCGCATGTCGGGCTGTCGCCGGATGCCGCGACGCGCTATCCGCACGAATTCTCCGGCGGTCAGCGTCAGCGCATCGGGATCGCGCGTGCGCTGGCACTCAAACCAAAACTGGTCATCTGCGACGAGCCGGTGTCGGCGCTCGATGTGTCGATCCGGGCCCAGGTGATCAACCTGCTGCAGGATCTGTCCGACAAGTTCGGCGTGTCCTATCTGTTCATATCGCACGATCTGACGATGGTGCAGCACATCGCCGACAAGCTGATCGTGATGTATCTGGGCCGCATCGTCGAGACCGGGGCGGCCGAAACGATCTGGAAGCACCCGGCACACCCCTACACGCAGGCGCTGCTCGCCGCGGCGCCGGTCGCCGATCCGCAACTGATGCGTGGCCGCCAGCGCTTCGTGCTGCAGGGCGATCTCCCCAGCCCGACAAATCTGCCGGAAGGCTGCGCGTTCTCGACGCGCTGTCCGTTCGTCACCGATCGCTGCCGTCAGGAGAGGCCGATCCTTCGGGAACTCGGCGAGGACCGCAAGGCGGCTTGTCACTACGATCTGGTCGACCGGCTCAAAGTCACGACGAACAATCCCACAGCATCCTTCGGCCGGCGGGTCGAGGGCAAGTACAAGGCAGGAGCACGGGCATGAGCTTCGGATGGAAGAATCTCGGAGATCTGGTGGATCGCTCCCGCGATCTGGATCGTCCGGCGATCATCGATCTGTGGACGACGGAGCCGCGGATATGGAGCCACGTCGAGATCGACAGACTGGCCAATGGGGTGGCGTCGTATCTCACCGCGCGCGGTTTTCCGCGCGGGACGACGGTGGCGATCCTGTCGTCGAACCGCGCCGAGTACCTAGCGGTGTATTTCGGGATCATGCGAGCCGGCTTCGTCGCGCTGCCGGTCAACACCAAACAGCCACCGGAGACGATCGAATTCGTGCTGCGTGATTCCGATTCGAAGTTCGCATTCGTCGATGCGGCGTCGCGGCGGCTGGTTCCGGACGGCTTCGCGGTGCTGGACTTCGACGACGACGGTCCGACCGGATTCGCCGCGACCATCGTGCCGGGCGACTTCGAAACGATCGAAGCGCGGCCCGGCGAGCTTGCGCAGATTCTCTACACCTCCGGCTCGACCGGACGGCCCAAGGGGGTTGAACTCAGCCACGACAGCCAGCTCTGGGCGTTGAGCACGAAGGTCGGTGATGCCGACGGCTCGAACGAGGTCTACATCATCGCGCAGCCGCTGTTTCACATGAACGGCCTGTTCGGCGCGAAGTGCATCTTCGCCAGCAATGCGTCCGTCGTGTTGATGCCGGGATTCGACGGCCGGCGCTATCTGCAGGCGCTCGCCGACTATCGCGTCACCGCCGTCACCGCTGTTCCGACCATGTTCGCGCGGCTGCTGCGGGAGCCGGATCTGCTCGCCGCCAACGACTACAGCCGGTTGAAGCGCTTGGCGCTGGCTTCGGCGCCGATTACCAGGGCGATGGCCGACAAGATTCAGGCCGCGTTCCCGCACGCCGCGCTCACCCACGGTTACGGCACCACGGAGGCCGGCCCGGCGGTTTTCGGCGCGCACCCGGACGGCAAGCCGCTGCCGCCGATGACGATCGGTTATCCGGTCGATCCGGCGATGGTGAAGTTGGTCGACGGCCCGGACGACAACGAGGGCGTTCTGCTGATGCGAAATCCGGCTCTGATGACGCGCTACCGCGGTATGCCGGAGAAGACGGCCTCGGTGATGCGGGACGGCTGGTACTACAGCGGCGACGTGATGCGCCGCGACCAGGATGGGTTTTACTATTTCATCGGCCGCGCCGACGACATGTTCGTCTGCGGCGGCGAGAACATTTATCCCGGCGACGTCGAGAAGATGCTCGAGACGCACCCCGCGGTGCGCCAGGCGGCGGTGGTTCCGCTCGCCGACGAGGAGCGGGGGCAAATGCCGGTCGCATTCCTGGTCCTGACCGATGGCCAGCATGCCACCACGGAGGAGATCAAGGCCTACGCGCTGCGGAATGGTCCGACCTATCAGCATCCCCGCCGTGTCAGTTTCGTCGCCGACCTGCCGTGGGCCGGAACCAACAAGATCGACCGCGCGGCCCTGATCCGCGAGGCGAAGGAGCTCGAAGCCAGGGGCGGGTGGTCGGTGTCGTCGGGCGCAGAGGTGGCCGCATGAGCCCCGCGCTTGCCGGCAAGACTGCACTGGTGACGGGGGCGAGCCGGGGCATCGGACGCGCCATCGCGGTCGCGGCAGCGCGCGAAGGCGCATTGGTCGCCGTGCACTATGGCGGCGACGCCGATGCGGCGCAGGCGACGCTGGACGCCGTCCGCGCCGAGGGCGGAGACGGCTTCGTGCTCAAGGCCGACCTTGCCGACAAGGCGGGGCCCGAGGCACTGGCTGCCGGATTCCTCGACGAGATCGAGCGTCGCACCGGCGAGCGCGCCTTCGACCTTCTGGTCAACAATGCCGGCTTCGGCGGCCGCTATCGGATCGACGAGGTCGACGGTGACATCTTCGACCGCATGATCGCCGTGAACCTGCGCGCACCTTTCTTCCTGACCCGCGCGCTGCATCCGGCGATCCGCGACGGCGGGCGCATCGTCAACATCTCGTCGATGGGAACGCGCGCGGCGTTTCCCGAGATGAGCATCTACGCGCCGTCGAAGGCGGCGCTGGAGACTCTGACCGTGGTGCTCGCCAAGCAACTCGGTTCTCGCGGCATCACCGTGAATGCGGTGCAGCCGGGCGCGACGGTGACCGACATGAATCCGCTCGACAAGGATCCTGAGCGGGCTACGGCCACCAGAGCCACGATCGCGCTGGGGCGCCTCGGTCAGCCGCAGGATATCGCTGCGGTCGTGATCTTCCTGCTGTCGGAGGCCGGCGGCTGGGTTACCGGCCAGAAGATCGATGCGTCTGGCGGTCAGCGGATATGAGCGGCATGCAGAGTTGCTATCCTTTCTGCGTAGCGTCGGACGTCTGGTCGACGCCTTTGAACGACGCCGGGATCGCGCTCTGCTGATCGGCCGCGCCCCCGAACTGCAGCTTGCCGTTTTCGCTCAGCGCGCATTCACCACACGCTGGAGCGCTTCATCGACTGATTGAAGCGGATTTGGACCTTGCCGAGGGGCCTAACGTCCTCATCCTGAGGAGCCCGGCAAAGCCGGGCATCTCGAAGGATGAGGAGCCGCATGCCTTGCCGCGCATGGTTCGAGACGGCGCTTCGCGCCTCCTCACCATGAGGTTGTGCCTGTTGTGAGCACTCCGAGCGCGGTGCGGTTTCTATCACAAACAGAACAACTCTAATGGTGGGATGTTCGTCCAGGGAAGGCGGGAAATCGATCTGGCCGGGGAAGGAAGGACGACTCCCGATTTTCTGACCCTTTCGGGCGCACGCCGGTCACAAGTCTCCACCACGCGCTGGCTCCGCCTATGGCAGGCTTATCAGAGCCGAGCAGCTCAGGAGTGTGATCGTATCTGTCGCGGTGTGATGCCGAACCGGCGCCTGAACGCCGTGGAAAAATTGCCCAAAGCTCTGTACCCGACCATGTGGGCGACTTCGCCGACCGAGAGCGCGCCGCGTTCGAGCATCTCACGCGCGTAGTCCAGCTTGCGGCTGCGCACGTAGTCGAAGATCGTCGTGCCGTGCAGCACGCGAAACCCGCGTTGCAGGCTGCCGGGGTTGAGGCCCGCCGCCGCTGCGATGGTTTGCAGTGTCAGCTCCTGGTCGAGATGGGCATCGATGAACGAGCAGGCGCGTTGCACGCAGCGGCGATGTGCCGGATGCAGCACGGCGCCCTCGAAGCAGGCCGAGGCGTCGGTGATTGCCTGCAGGGCGTCCGCGACCATCTCGATCGAGCGGGATTCGAGATACAGGCGCTCCAATGGGCCGGCGAGAGGCGGCGGATTGAGGATCTGCTCGGCGATCGCGATCAGACGCGGTGTCGCCTTCCAGCGCCGGGTGTTGAGATGGCTGCGAAGAAAGCGCAGCGCCTCGGCGCATGCCGGTGAATCCGCCAACGCTTCCTGGTCGAGCCATTCCGGGCTGAGCGTGACATTGACCTTGCGGATGTGGACGCCCCTGACCGACTGACGGGCGAAGCTGTCGGACTTCGAACGGGCGATCGCGATCGCTTCGATCTCGTGTGCGCCTTCCATGCTGCCGAGCTCCATCGGATGGCCGCCCAGGCAGACGTGGACGCAACCCTGCAGGAACAGCGCCACGGTGAGGCCGGGCGGCTGGGCCGCCTCGGTGTGCAGATCGTGTATCTCGCGCGTATCGGTTGTGTGCAGCGTCAATCCCTGCCGCAAGTGAATCCGGCGAAATTCTCCGACCAGGATCGGCGAACTACCTGCCAATCCGGGCGTCACCAGCCGAAATGCGCTGTCGGTGGCGCCGGCCAGACGCTTGAGATCGTCGGCGCTGACGACCTTCCGTTGCCGGTCCGAAAGCATCGATCACCCTTGAGCTTCAGGAGTTTCAAAGCGGCAGCATACACCAGCCCGGATCGGGATTGTCCTGCCTGCGACCTATAACGTCTCTAGATTAGCCGCCGGGCCGATCGCCGTGATGTCGGCGCCAGTCGGCGAACTGGAAGGATTTCAAGCTCACGCAAAGAAGAATGTCGTCCGCGCAACACTCCCGCCCATGGCCGCGAGGCGGCGCGTTGTCGTAACTCATCCCGCTAGTCGAACTCAGCAGTGGGGAATGAGTCATGCGAATTCGAGCGGCGACAAGTCGGCATCCGCGATCGATGGCAGGCCAATTGGCAGAGGCGCTTGGCGCACGCAGTATCGGCACGTTGTCGATCCTGTCCGCGATCGCCACCGCGCCGGCGTTCGGGCAGACGGCTGCGTCGTCGGCGGCGGGCGGCGGAATCCCGCTCGACGCGATCGTGATCACCGGCGAAAAGGTCGAGCGCGACCAGAAGAACACCGCCTCGTCGGTTTCGGTGATCACCCAGAAACAAATCGAAACGGAGAAGGCCGGCGACGCTTCTGTGTCGGAAGTGATCAACGGCGTTCCGAACGTGGTCTACACCGATACGGTGAGCGCGCCGGTGATCCGAGGGCAGGACACGCAGGGGCCGCTGACCGGCCAATACTCGTTCTGGGGCGGCACCGTGCCGCGCGCCACGATCAACCTCGACGGCCACTATCTCAGCTACAGCGAGTACTATTTCGGCGCCACCTCCGCCTGGGACGTCAAGAACATCGAAGTGTTCCGCGGCCCGCAAACCACGTCGCAGGGGGCGAATGCCATCGCCGGCGCGATCATCGTCAACACCAAGGATCCGACCTTCAAGCCCGAAGGCGCCTATCAGGCCGAGATCGGCAGCTACAACTCCCGGCGGACCTCGGTGGCGGTGTCGGGACCGCTGGTGAAGGACGAACTGGCGGCGCGGCTCGCGATCGACTATTCGGGCCGCGACACCTTCATCGACTACGTCAGCCCGAACTTCCAGCGGGGACTGACCGACCAGGATTTCCGGTCGCTCGACGCGCGTTTCAAGCTGTTGTGGCTGCCTCAGGCGATCCCCGGCTTCGAGGCGAAGCTGACCTACGCGCACAATTCCAGCAATCGTCCCGGCCAGGAGGCGGCGTCGCCGCCCTACGAGAAGCTGCAGCACGTCACAACGACGATGCCGACCTGGAACCAGGTCAACGACACCGGAATCTTCGACCTGAAGCACGATTTCTACAACGGGTTCAAGCTGTTCAACCAGATGCAGTACACTGGCTCGTCGGTCCATCGGGTCGCGCCGGTGGCCTCGAACGGCAATGCCGATATCGAGCGCAAGAACGTCTCCAACGAAACCCGGGTCACGTTCGGCGACCAGGGGTCGGAGCTCAGCGGACTTGCCGGCGTCTACTACGGCTACACCAAGGCCGACGAGATTCTGTATCTGAGCGGCGTCTCGACGTTCGATGATCGCAAGACCAATCTCGGCGTGTTCGGCGAACTGACCTACAGGCCCACCGACCGCTGGACGGTAACCGGCGGGCTGCGCTCCCAGCACGACCATATCCAGCGCGCCGGAGTGTCGGTCTATGCGCCGCAGCGGATCGATTACGACAATACCTTCACGGCGCTGCTGCCGAAGCTGTCGGTGGCCTATGCGCTCACGCCTGAACTGAGCGTGGGCGCGCTCGTCAGCCGTGGCTACAATCCCGGCGGCGTGTCGCTCAACCTCAACTCCCGGCAATGGACCACCTTCAAGGAGGAGTCGCTCTGGAACTACGAGTTGTTCACCCGCGCGAATTTGCTGAACGACAGGCTCACGGTGAACGGCAATCTGTTCTACATGGACTTCAAGAATGCGCAGTACAACATCCCGGTGGTGATCTCGACCGGGATCGCCCAGACCTACGTCATCAACGCCGAAAAGGCCCATGCCTACGGGCTGGAGCTCGCCGTCGACTACCGGATGATCGACAGCCTGACGCTGCGGGCGGGTGCCGGCGTGTTGCGCACCAAGATCGACGAGATCTCGAGCAACGTCAGCTACGAAGGCAACGAGTTCGCGCGATCGCCGGGCTATATGCTGAGTTTCGGCGCGAGCTGGGATGCCACCGACAAGCTCAACGTTTCGGGGCAGGTCCGTCACCTCGACAAATACTATTCGGATGTCGCCAACACGGCCAAATACGCCATCGATCCGTACACCGTGGCCGATCTCCGCGTCAGCTACAAGCTCTACGAAATGGCGGAGGTCTACGGCTATGTGAAGAACATCTTCGACGAGCGCGCCGCGACCTACATGCAGGAGAATCGTGGCATCGGCGGCATCGAGGCGAGCATGACGGAGCCGAGGATGTTCGGCATCGGCATGCGCGGAAGCTTCTGAGCGCGGCTGATGGCGAGGGCTCGATGCCGGCGGCTCGACCAGATTGCAGGCGCGGCTCGTGCGGATTGGAACGATTCCACGTTCCGGCAGAGAAAAATCGCCGCCGCGCAAAACTCGGGCTATGGCTGCGCTGCAGCACCTGCCGTAACTGATCCCGCTCATCAGCTTCATCAGCAAGTGGGGATCGAGTGATGCAGGAGCGGGGCGTGACGGCGCGGGAATGGTTGGCGGCCGTCGGCGGATTGGCGGTGACGTTGGCGGTGCCGGCAAACGGCCATGCCCAGACGGCGGCTCCGTCGGCGTCGGGCTCGTCGCTGCCCGCGGTGGTTGTCGATGCGCCGAGCCGCGCTCGTCCGGCGGCCCGACCGCAACCCGCGCGCAACGCCAATCGCGCCGCGGTTCGGCCCCAGCGCGGCGGCACCACGACGGCCGCGCCGCCCGCCGCGCCGCCCGCCGCGGCGGCCGCTACCAGCGCGGTGGAGTCCGCGACCGGTCCGGTCGCCGGCTACGTCGCCGGCCGCAGCGCCACCGGCACCAAGACCGATGCGTCGCTGATCGAAACGCCGGCGTCGGTGTCGGTGGTGACGCGCGATCAGATCAGCGATCAGGGCGCCCAGAGCGTATCGCAGGCGTTGCGCTACACCGCCGGCACCTTCGTCGATCTGCGCCCCGCAAGCCGCTACGACATCGTTCCGGTCCGCGGCTTCGGCAACAATAACGGCGTACTGCAGAACTTTGTCGGCTTCCAGGACGGGCTGAAGCTGCAGCGCGGCATTTCGTTCGCGGTGCCGACCGTGGACTCCTACGGCCTCGAACGCATCGAAGTGCTGCGCGGGCCGGCGTCGATCCTGTACGGCCAGTCGAGCCTCGGCGGCCTGGTCAACCTCGTCAGCAAGAAGCCGACCGAAAAGGCATTCGGCGAGATCGAACTCAGCGGCGGATCGTGGGATCGCAAGCAGGCGGCGTTCGATTTCGGCGGGCCGGCCGATGCCGAGGGCAAGTGGCTGTACCGAATGACCGGGCTGGTGCGCGACTCCGGCACCCAGGTCGACGATACCAAGGACCAGCGCTACATGATCGCGCCGGCGCTGACCTATCGGCCGAGCCTCAACACCTCGCTGACGGTGCTGGCGAACTACACCTACGATCCGAATAGCTGGTACAGCGTGTTCCTGCCGCAGCGCGGCACGGTCGAATCCAACCCCTTCGGTCAGATCCCGACCAGTTTCAACGCCGGCGATCCGACCTACGAAGTGTTCAGCCGCAAACAGGCGTCGGTCGGCTATCAGTTCGAACACCGCTTCAACAATGCGTTCGCGGTCCGGCAGAACGTTCGCTACATGAACCTCGCCACCGACTTTCAGGGCGTGTCGGTCAGCGGTTTCGGCGCCAACCTGCACACCCTGACCCGATCGAAATCCAAGGTGGTCGAGCAGGTCGACTCCTTCGCGATCGACAACCAGGCTGAAGCCAAGTTCCTGACCGGCGCCTTCAGCCACACCGTGCTGTTCGGTCTCGACTATCAGTATGCCGATGCCTCGCGGCTCCTCGGTTCGTCCACGGCGGTCCCGACCATCGACTTCCTCAATCCGGCGTACGGCACCGTCATCGGAACGCCGGCGTTCCAGACCGACGCGTCGCAGGTCAACACCCAGTTCGGCGTGTATCTGCAGGACCAGATCAAATTCGACCGGCTGGTGCTGATGGTGAGCGGACGGCACGATCGCGCCGGCTACGACTATCGGCAGACCACGCTGGCCACCAATGCCCGCACTTTGGCGTCGCAATCCGACGACGCCTGGACCTATCGGGTCGGAGCGCTGTATCATTTCGACAGCGGCTTTGCGCCGTATGTCAGCTACTCGACCTCGTTCGAGCCGGTGACCGGCACGGTGTTGAGCTATGACAAGACTGCGTTCAAGCCGACCACCGGCGAACAGATCGAGGGCGGCCTGAAGTACGAGCTGCCAGGCCGACTGCTGGCGACGGTCGCCGGTTACGAGTTGACCCAGCAGAACGTGCAGACGCCGGATCCGAATCCGACCCATCTCGGCTGCAGCGGCGTTGCCACCGCGCGCTGTAGCGTCCAGACCGGCGAGGTCCGCACCCGCGGTGTCGAGGTCGAGGTGAAGGGCAGCCTCGCGTTCGGCCTCGATCTGATCGGCTCCTACACCTACCAGGACATGAAGATCACCGCGACCAACACCGCCGCCGAGCTCGGCAAGCGTCCGCTCCAGGTGCCGGAGCACATGGCGGCGCTGTGGGGCATGTATCACCTCAAGCACGTGTCCTCGGGCGTGCTCGGCGGGCTGAGCCTCGGCGCCGGCGTGCGCTATGTCGGCGAAAGCTTCGGCAATTCGACCAACACCCTGGTGGTTCCGAGCTTCACCGTGGCCGACGCGGCGCTGCACTACGATCTCGGCTATCTGTCGCCGTCGATGAAGGGAACGCGGTTCTCGATTAACGCGACCAACCTGTTCGACAAGGTCTATGTCGCGTCGTGCGGCGTCGGCACCAGCTTCGATGCCGGCTGCTACTACGGCCTGCGCCGCACGGTGCTGGCGACGCTGCGGTATCGGTGGTGACAGCTCGGCATGAATGCGATCGGACAGACATCGAGCGTGCGTGCCGTGCCGGAGGAGAATGATCGTCCGCCTGTCGGGCCTGGTTATGTCGTGCCCGGCAGCGAGCGGATCCGGATCGTCTCCGCCCAGGGACGGCCTTATGATCTGATGATCGCGGCGCCAGTCGCTCCGCCTGCCGATTCTGCCGGCTATCCCGTGCTGTATCTGCTCGACGGCAATGCGGTGTTCGGCACCGCCGCCGAGATCGTGGCAATGCGCTCGCGCAAACCGGAGTCGACCGGGATCGTTCCGGCGGTTGTCGTCGCGATCGGTTATCCCTGTGATCAGCCGTTCGATCTCGAACGGCGCGCGGCCGACTATACGCCGCCGGTGACCGCGACCGAGCTGCCGCCGCGGCCGGACGGGTCGCGCTGGGGGACGGTCGGCGGCGCCGACACGTTTCTCGCCTTCCTGCTTGATGTCGTGCGGCCGTTGATCGCGCGGAAATTTCCGGTCGACCTGCAGCGGCAGGCACTGTTCGGCCATTCGTTCGGCGGACTGTTCGCGCTGCACGCGCTGTTCACCCGTCCGGATGCGTTCAGTCACACTATCGCTGCGAGCCCGTCGATCTGGTGGCATCGCTACGTCGCCGACGACTATGTCGCGGCGTTCGCGGAGCTGGTCCGGACCACCGGCGTCGATGCCAAGGTGCTGGTCACGATCGGCGAGCTCGAACAGCGGCTGACGGTCGCCGAAGCGAGTGCTGCGGAGACGGCGACGCGCGCGGCGTGGAAGCAGCGCAACCGGATGGTCGACAACGCGCGCGAACTATCCGAGTGGCTGGCCGCGTTGCCGGGGCGGGGGCCCGAAGTTTGCTTTGCGATGTTCGCCGGCGAGGACCACGGCTCGGTGGTGCCCGCCGCGCTGAGCCGCGCGGTCGGCTTCGCGCTGGCGCGACGGCCGTGACGCGCGGCCGCACAACGAGGGAAGACACCATGAAACCAAGCTCGTTGATCGGCGCGCTGATCGCCTGGCTGTTCGTCGCGGCCGCAGCACCGGCCGCGGCGGCGACGATCACCGTGCACGACATCGCCGGGCGCGACGTGACGCTGGAGGCGCCGGTCAAGCGCATCCTGCTCGGCGAAGGCCGGCAGCTCGTCGCGCTGGCGCTGCTGCATCCGCATCCGGCGTCGCTGCTGGTGGCGTGGTCGGCCGACATGCGGCGGCAGGACGAGCGGCTGTACGATCTTTATCGCGCGAAATTTCCATTGCTCGATCGGGTGCCGTTCGTGAGCCGCGGCAGCCCGGACACGTTCTCGGTCGAGCAGGCGCTGGCCGCAGCGCCGGACGTGGCGATCCTGAGCGGCGGCTACGGCCCGTCGCGGCGCTCGGACGACGTCGTCCACAAGCTGGAGGCGGCCGGCATTCCCGTGGTGTTCATCGACTTCGTCGAAGACCCGCTGACCAATACCGTGCCGAGCATGCGCATCCTCGGCCGCCTGCTCGGCCAGGAGGCGCGCGCCGAACAGTTCATCGCGTTCTATCAGTCGCACATGGACCGCATCACCACGCGGCTGGCGGCGGCCAGGCCGGCGCTGCCGAACGTGCTGATGCACGCGCATGCCGGTCACATGGAGTGCTGCAATTCGCCGGGCCGGGTCACGATCGGCGCATTCATCGACATCGCCGGCGGCCACAACATCGCGGTCGACGTGCTGAAGCAGCCGGCCGGCCGGCCCAGCCTCGACGAGACGATGGCGCGCGGTCAGCTCAGCCTCGAATATGTCATGGCACGCGATCCCGACATCTATGTCGGCACCGGCGGGATGCATCTGCAGGCGCTCGGCGGGCTGGTGCTGGGCCCCGGCGTCGATCCCGCCATCTCGCGCGAAGACCTCGCCAAGGTGGTGAGCAAACCCGGCCTCGACGGCTTGCGCGCGGTGCGGACCGGCCGCGTGCACGGCATCTGGCATCTGTTCAACAACGTGCCGTTCA
Source organism: Rhodopseudomonas sp. WA056 (assembly GCF_010906995.1). Classification (NCBI taxonomy): domain Bacteria; kingdom Pseudomonadati; phylum Pseudomonadota; class Alphaproteobacteria; order Hyphomicrobiales; family Nitrobacteraceae; genus Rhodopseudomonas; species Rhodopseudomonas sp. WA056. The sequence continues at coordinate 19,540 of NZ_QPFS01000043.1, forward strand.
ACTTCCTGGCGGTCGAGGTGATGGCGAAATGGTTCCACCCCGAGCTGTTCAAGGACGTCGATCCGGAGGAAAGCCTGCGTGAGCTCAACGGCCGCTTCCTGCCGGTGCCGCTGGTCGGCACGTTCTGGGTCAGTCTCGACCCGAAGCCTGCGGAGCGCGGCCGATGAGCGATCTCACCGCACCGGCGCAATCGATCGTCACCGGACATCTGCGACGCACGCGTCGCCGCGCCGCCGTGGTGGTGCTGCTGGCGATCGCCGCGATCGCGGCGCTGCAACTCGATTTCGGCACCGGCCCGTCGTCGCTGACGACCGCGGAGCTGCTACGCGGTCTGTTCGATCCATCGAGCCTCGGCCGATCCTCGGCGGTCATCCTCTGGGAGATCCGTCTGCCGCAGGCGCTGATGGCGGCGCTGGTCGGCGCGGCGCTGGCGGTGGCCGGCGCCGAGTTGCAGACCGTGCTGGCCAATCCGCTGGCGAGCCCGTTCACGCTCGGCATGTCGTCGGCCGCGACCTTCGGCGCCGCGCTCGCGATCGTGCTCGGCATCGGCATTCCCGGCGTGCCGCGGATCGGCATCATCTCGACCAACGCGTTCGTGTTCGCGTTCGGATCGGCGCTGCTGATCCAGGTGCTCGGCCGGCTGCGCGGCACCGACGGCCAGACCCAGGTGCTGTTCGGCATCGCGCTGTTCTTCACCTTCAACGCGCTGGTCGCGATCATGCAGTTCATCGCGACCGAACAGGCGCTACAGCAACTGGTGTTCTGGACGATGGGGAGCGTCACCCGCGCCAACATGCAGAGCGTCGCGGTGCTCGGCATCGTGGTGCTGCTGACGTTCCCGCTGGCGATGGCGTCCTCGTGGCAGCTCACCGCGCTGCGGCTGGGGCAGGATCGTGCCTCCAGCTTCGGCGTCAACGTCCGGCGGCTGAAACTGTTCGCGCTGCTGCGCATCTCGATCCTGACCGGCGCTGCTGTCGCATTCGTCGGCACCATCGCCTTCATTGGTCTGGTCGGGCCGCATATCGCCCGGCTGCTGGTCGGCGAGGATCATCGCTTCTTTCTTCCCGCCAGCGCCTGCGCCGGCGCGTTGGTGCTGTCGCTGGCGTCGTGTGTCAGCAAGCTGATCATTCCCGGCATCGTGCTGCCGATCGGGCTCGTCACCTCGCTGATCGGCGTGCCGTTCTTCCTGGCGCTGATCCTGATCCGGCGGGGGCGCGAATGAGCGGGCCCGAACTGCTGATCAAGGGACTATCCACCGGCTATCCGCGCCGCCCGGTGATCCGCGACCTGACGTTGCCGCCGCTGCCGACCGGCAAGCTGATCGCCTTCGTCGGTCCGAACGCCGCCGGCAAATCCACGCTGCTGATGGCGCTCGCCGGCCTGCTGCCGTCGACCGGAACGATTGCGCTCGGCGATCACGAATTGTCGGCGCTGTCGGCCCGCGAGCGCGCCAAGGTGATGGCGTTCACGCCGCAAACGCTGCCGCAGGGCGTGGCGCTGACGGTGATCGAGTCGGTGATCGTGGCGCTGCGCGCCTCGGCGACGGCGGAGCCGCACCTGCCGGGCGGGTCCGCGGCGCATCGCGCCGCCGTGGCGCTGGATCGTCTCGGCATTTCCGACCTCGGGCTGGAGTCGCTCGATCAGCTCTCCGGCGGCCAGCGTCAGTTGGTGAGTCTGGCACAGGCGCTGGTGCGCGAGCCGCGTCTGCTGCTGCTCGACGAGCCGACCAGCGCGCTCGATCTGCGCCACCAGATCGTGGTGATGGACACGCTGCGCCGGCTCGCCGGAGAAGGCCATCTGGTGATCGTCGTGCTGCACGATCTCAATCTGGCGGCGCGCTGGGCCGACTACGTCGTGGTGTTCGACCACGGCGGCTGTGCGGCGGCGGGAACGCCGGCCGAGGCGCTGACCGCGGCGACGATCGCGGACGTCTACGGCGTGGTGGCGCGGATCGAGCCGGGCGAGCAGGGCCGCCCTCATATCATTATCGAAGGCGTATCGCCGGCGCATCGCGATGCCGCCCGCGTGCGTAACAGGAGTGTGTGATCATGACGCTTATGGCTGAAACAACGATGGCGCCAAAGCGCTTCCGCGACGTCCGGGTGCTCCACGTCGTGCGCAATCGGCTGCTGACTCCGAACATGCGCCGGATCACGCTGGGCGGCGACGAACTCGACAACTACGGCGACGGACCGAACATCAAGCTGCTGGTGCCGCCGCCCGGCGTCACCGAGCCGGAATGGCCGCTGGCCGGCGAGGGCGGCAGGCCGATCTGGCCGGCGCCGGACAAATGCCCGGCGCTCCGTACCTACAGCCTGCGCCGCTACGATCCGGTGGCACGGGAGATCGACGTCGATTTCGTGATGCACGAGCACGGCGTTGCGTCGCGCTGGGCGGCGAACGCCAAGCCCGGCGATCTGCTCGGCGTCGGGCTGCCCGCTGGGCTCACCGTGGCGCCGGCCAAATGGTATCTACTCGCCGGCGATCACACCGCGCTGCCGGCGATCGCCCGGATCATGGAGAGCCTGCCGCCGACCGCGCGCGGCCGTGCCTTCATCGAAGTGCCGGGCCCGGCCGACGAGCAGCTGATCGACTGCCGCGCCGACATCGAACTCACCTGGCTGCACCGCAACGGCACCGAGCCCGGCGACTCCACGCTGATTCAGGACGCGGTGCTGGGCATGGATTGGCCGTCGCCGGAGGACGGCTTCGTCTGGATCGGCTGCGAATCCGCCACCGTACGCCGGCTGCGCGCCCATGCGCGCAAACAGCGCGGGTTCGGCCCGCGTCAGGTGCTGGCGATCGGTTACTGGCGGCGCGGCATGACCGAGCCGGCCTATGCCGACGCCTTCCGGAACGATCGCGACGACGAGTATTTCGCGATGCTGGACGAGCATCACCACCACGATCACGGAGGCGATGGTCATCATCACCGCTGATCCTTCTCGCCGATCCTGCGAGGCGGATCATGCTGGCGACTTCTCCGAGAGTGGCAAAAGGCGACATCTTCCTCCCTCGTTCGAGGGAGGAAATCGACTACCGCAAGCCGGAGGTGCCCTGTCGGAGAACCGGCGGTCGAGCTTCGCAGTCCTAGAATAGGCGCTGGCATCGCGCAGGAATGCATTTGCCTGGCGGCCGGCACGCGACGGCGCCTCCCTGCCAGGGGGAAGGATTTGCTCGGCCGGTCGGCCGATTTGGCACGATTCTCTCGATTCGGCTGCCAGACGATTGCTTCATCCTTATTTTCCGCGAGCCGTTTCGCGTGCTTGCTGCGACTTGTAGATCAGTCTCATCGATTGAGCCGGGCTTCCCGGCAATACAGAGCAAGACCATGCAGCCTCCCGACCTCGTTCTCGTCTTTGGCTTCGCGATCGGCGCCGCGTTCGGCGTCGCCGGGCTGCTCAGCGGCTTCTGCCTGATGAGCGGCCTGCGCGACTACTGGACCAAGGACGACGGACGCAAGCTGCGCAGCTACGCGGTGGCGCTGGCGGTGGCGATCGCCGGGACCCAGTTGATCGCCGGGCTCGGTGCTGTCGAAATCGGCAAATCGCTGTATCTGCTGCCGTCGTTCTCGGCGCCGCTGATCTTCCTCGGCGGCCTGATGTTCGGCCTCGGCATGGTGCTGGCCAACGGCTGCGCCTCGCGGGCGCTGGTGCTGCTCGGCAAGGGCAATCTCCGCTCGCTGCTGGTGGTCGGCCTGATCGCGGTCGCGGCGCAGATCACGCTGAAGGGCCTGATCGCGCCGGGTCGGCTCGCCTTCCTGCAATGGACCCAGGTGTCGCCGCCGCACGTCTCGGTGCCGTCGCTGCTCGGCGCCGCCGGCCTCGGCGAAGCGGTCGCGCAGATCGCCGCGGTGCTGCTCGCGTCCGGTGCGCTGCTCGCGTTCGCGTTTTCCGACCGCTCGTTCCGTCGTGCCCCGGGCCAAATCGCGGCCGGCGTGGTGATCGGCCTGCTGGTCGTCGCCGGTTGGCTCACGACGGGTTACGTCGGCGCCGACGACTTCAATCCGATCCCGGCGACCTCGCTGAGCTTCGTCGCACCGCTCGCCGACACGCTGCAATACGCGATGTTCTCCACCGGCCTGACTCTGAGCTTCGGCGTCGCGCTCGCGGTCGGCGTGTTCGCTGGCAGCGCCACCACCGCGCTGCTCACCGGGCGCTTCGCGCTGGAGGGCTTCACCTCGGCGCCGCACATGCTGCGCTCGACGCTTGGCGCGGCGCTGATGGGGGCTGGCGGCGCGATGGCCTATGGCTGCTCGGTCGGGCAGGGCCTCACCGGCCTGTCGACGCTGGCGCTGCCGTCGTTCATCGCGGTCGCCGGCATCGTCGGCGGCGCCGCGCTCGGCATCCGCCGCTTCGCACCGGTTGCGGCGCTCGCGACGCGGTGAGTGTCTCACACCAGAGTCATTCCGGGGCGCGAGCGCAGCTCGCGAACCCGGAATCTCTCTTCGAGCCATCTCGGGATTCCTGGTTCACGCGTTTCACGCGTGCCCCGGAATGACGAAACTGAGTTTCCCTTTCGACCTGACGGCAACGTGATCACTTGGTCCCCGGTCATCCTTTGGTGACAGCGGCGATCGGCGTGGTTAGTTTTCACGTCAAACAACAACCGGGGAGGATCACGATGAAGTCGCTGTTCGAGGCTGCCGTCGCTGTGGCGTTGCTGACGGTCACCGCGGCCCCTGGTTTTGCCGCCGACGCCAAGGCGCACCGGGTCGCGATCCAGGTCGACCAGAACGATCCGGCGGTGATGAACCTGGCGCTGAACAATGCCGCCAACATCATCGAGTACTACAAGGCCAAGAACGAGGACGTTCAGGTCGAGGTCGTCACCTTCGGCCCCGGACTGCACATGCTGCGCTCCGATTCATCGCCGGTGAAGGACCGCATCAAGCAGATCGCCGAGGGCGCGTTCCCCTCCAGCATCGCCTTCGCGGCCTGCGAAAACACCAAGACCGGGATGGAGAAGCGCGAAGGCCACGCCGTCAATCTCATTCCGCAAGCGAGTGCGGTGCCGTCTGGTGCGGTGCGTCTGATGGAGCTGCAGGGCGACGGCTGGGCTTATTTGCGGCCGTAACCGCCGGCTGCGGCCGCCGCAGCCATTCGCGCCAGGCGTCGAGCCGGCGCCGCAGCAATTCGCGCGGCGAGCCGTCGACCAGCACCGCGATGCCGATCCGGGCGCCCAGCATCATGCCGAGAATCGCGATCGGCCACGACAGCGCCAGCATCGAGCCTGCGGTGATGCCCTGGCCGATGGTGCAGCCGCCGGTCAGGATGCCGCCGACCCCCATCAGCGCCGCGCCGGCGACGTGGCGGCGCATCTCGTGATCGTCGTCGAACGCCTCCCAGCGCAGTTCGTCGGCGCGCCAGGCGGCGAGGAACGAGCCGGCGACCACGCCGAACACCGTGCCGACGCCGAAATCGGCAAAGTTGCCGACGTTGAGCAGCCCGGCATACACCGCCTTGCCGATGGTCGAGACGAAGGTCAGACTCTGTGGATGCACCGGCCCGGCGAACGGATCGGCGAGCCGGGTGGTGGCGAGCCAACCGATCACCGTCAGCACGCCGAGCGTGACTCCGGAGGCGAGCAGGCGCGGCGTCCGCCGCAGCCGCTTGTCGCCGAGCGCGATCAGGCACAGCACGCCGCCGCCGAGCGCGGCGATCAGCGCCCGCAGGTCGATCCCGGTGTAGTATCGGGTCAGCGCGGCGAAGTCGGTACTGACCCCGTCCGGCATTGTCACGGCGAACCGCTCCAGCACCGTGATGCGGACGCCGGAGAACATCCCGCGCAGCGTCGCATAGGCCGCGCCGCCGAGCACCAGGATCACCACGAAGCTGCGCAGATCGCCGGTGCCGAGCCGCACCAGCGAGCCGAAGCCGCAGGTGCCGACGAAGGCCATGCCGACGCCGAACAGCACGCTGCCGATCGCGATCGAGGCCAGCGGCAGCGCCGGCGCGGTGTAGTTGGACTGATCGGGGTCGAGCTGGCCGGCAATCACCAGCGCCTGGGTACCAAGCAGTGCGATGCCGAGCGCCAGGCCGAAAATGCGCAGGCGGCGGGTGTCGCCGCCCATCAGCGCGTCTTCGACCGCGCCGAACGAGCACAGCCGCGCCAGCCGCACGAAGAAACCGGCGGTGACGCCGATGCACAGACCGGCCAGCGCGAGCATCCAGGCGGATGCGTCCTGCATGGGGTTCCCTCGGTTGCGCGCAGGCGTTCGATGCGCGCCTGCGTCCGCTTCTTGTTAGCGTGCCGCGAGGGGCGGCTTACTTCTGGCCGTCCCTCGCGGACGAGCAGAAGATATCATAGATCACCGAGATCACGCGACGGACGTCGTCGTTGGCGAGGCTGTAGTAAATGGTCTTACCGTCCCGCCTTGTATCGACCATGCCGTCGTAGCGCAGCCGGGCGAGCTGCTGCGACACGGCCGACTGTCGCAGCGACAGGATGTTTTCCAGTTCGCTGACCGAGCGTTCGCGTTCGGCGAGCAGACACAGCAGCAGCAGCCGGTTCTCGTGCGACACCGCCTTGAGGAAATTGCTGGCCTTGCGCGCCCGGCGCATCAGCATGTCGAGCTCGGGCGAGTATTCCGCGCCGTCGCGGAGTTCGCTCTCGATATCGGGTTCGAGGATCGAGGTCATGGCGATCAGCTTATCGTTTCAGTTGGCGTTGCGGCATGTCTTCTGCAGTATATGCAGCATATAGCATATCAGGTGTGGCCGCGCCGCGGCGGCGGCGTCACTTTGGCGGCCAGCGCGCCGAGCAGGCCCCAGAACGCATCGTCGTTGATGTAGCCGGTGATGCGGCCGACCTCGCGGCCCTGGTCGATCACCACGAAGGTCGGCGTGAACCGCACCGGGCTCGACAGTCCGAGGCCGGGATCCTTGGCATGGTCGATATTGATGCGGCGCAGCGGCAGCAGCTTGGCCTCATCGGTCTTGGGATAGATCGGGCCGACGTCGCGGTCCCAGCGCGCGCACCAGACGCAGCCGTCGCGTTCGAACATCACCAGTTCGGCCGCGTGCGACGCCGCAGCCATGAGCTGCACCGCACCAAACAGAATCGCGCCGATGAGAGTCGATTTCAGCATCTTCCGGCTCATGATGTGATACATATAGACGAATTCGCATGTTTGTTCCAGAGCATGTTTATTCCAGGGGCGGAAACGCGGTGGTTTCGAATATCTCGATGGTCGGCGCCTTCGGGGCAGGGGTGCTGTCGTTCCTGTCGCCCTGCGTGCTGCCGCTGGTGCCGCCGTATCTGTGCTTTCTGGCCGGCGTCAGCCTGGACCAGCTCACCCGCGGCGGCGACCAGCCGGCCAAGGCGATCGATTGGCGGGTGGTGGCGTCGTCGGCCGCCTTCGTGCTCGGCTTTTCCACCGTGTTCGTCGCGCTCGGCGCGTCGGCGTCGGCGATCGGCAAGGCGGTGACCGATCATTTCGACACGCTCGGCATTGTCGCCGGCGCGATCATCATCGTGCTCGGACTGCACTTTCTCGGTGTGTTCCGGATCGGCCTGCTGTATCGCGAGGCCCGGTTTCACAACGTCCGCCGCGGCGTCGGCTTTGTCGGCGCCTATGTGGTCGGGCTGGCGTTCGCATTCGGCTGGACGCCGTGCGTCGGCCCGGTGCTGGCGACGATCCTGCTGGTCGCCGGGGTCGAGGGCTCGGCGGCGCACGGCGCGGTGCTGCTCGGCGCCTATTCGCTCGGGATCGGACTGCCGTTCCTGCTGGCGTCGCTGTTTTCCGGCGCGTTCATCCGGCTGATGGCGCGGCTGCGGGCGCAGATGGCAACGGTCGAGAAGGTGATGGGTGGGGCGCTGGTGCTGACCGGCGTGCTGTTTCTCACAGGCGCGATGCCGAAGATCTCCGGGTGGCTGCTGCAGACCTTTCCCGCGATCGGCGAGATCGGCTGACGACGCCCGGCAACAGGGAGGACAGGTGATGACGACGACGGGAGTCTCGCGCCGCGGCGCTATCGCGCTCGGCCTTGGTTCGCTCGGCGCGCTGTCGCTGCGCACCGCGCCGGCGGCCGCAGCAGTGCCGGTGCTCGGCGACGATGGGCTGTATCAGCTCGACTGGTATTTGCAGAGCTTTCTCGACGTGAAGGAAGATCTCGAAGCCGCCACCGCCAGGGGCAAGCGCTTCGCGATTCTATGGGGCCTCAAGGGCTGCCCGGCGTGCAAGAAGCTGCACGAGGTGCACATGCGCGATCCGGAGATCGAGAGCTACATCCGTGACAATTTCGAGGTGCTGCACCTCAACCACATCGGCGCCCGCGACGTCACCGATGTCGACGGCAGCAAGCTGAGCGAGAAGGCGTTTGCGCAGGCCTACGGCATCCGCTTCACCCCGACGCTGCAGTTCTTCCCCGAGAGCACCGCCGGCCTCGCCGCCAGGAAGCCGCAGGACCGCGAAGTCGCCCGGATGCCCGGCCTTCTCGAGCCGCCGGAGTTTCTGGCGATGTTCAAATACGTCCGGCAGAAGGGCTATCAGTCGATGCCGTTCACCGAATGGCTAAAGCGGCCGGTGTAGCAACTCGTCATTCCGGGGCGCGAGCGTAGCTCGCGAACCCGGAATCTGATGCAGGCACGGCTTGGAAGCCACCGCGCACACTAACCTCGGGATTCCGGGTTCGCGCTGCGCGCGCCCCGGAATGACGCGGTGTGGCGTCAGAAATCCAGCCGGTCCTTGATCGCGTCGATGCCGGCCTTGGCGCAGGCCTCGTCGGCTTCGCCGCCGGGGGCGCCGGAGACGCCGATGCCGGCGACCAGCGAGCCGGCGGCTTCGATGATCAGGCCGCCCCCGAGCACGACGACGCCGGGCAGGTCGCGCAGGCCGGATTGCGGCATGCCCGGCTTGGTCATGTTGGCCAGTTCGCCGGTGGCGGTCTTGAACGACACCGCGGTCCACGCCTTGCCGGCCGCGGTGCTGGGCGTGTGCGCGCCGGCGAAGCGGTCGCGCAGCATCACCTGCGGCAGGCCGCTGCGGTCGACCACCGCGACCGCAATCTGGAAGCCCTGCTTGCGGCATTCGCCGAGCGCCGCCTTGGCGGCGTCGAGCGCCAGCTCCGGGCTCAGCGACTTGGTGGTCACCAGCGCGTCGTCGGCGCGGGCGAGGGTGGCGAGCGATACGCCGGCGATCAGTGCGATCGCCGGGAGCATGTATCTGGTCATCGGATCGAGCCCTTACTGTCGGCTATTCCTTGTTCACCGGGGATTCCGGATCGAACAGGAACGCCATCACGTCCTTGATCTGCTGTTCGGTGAGGAAACCGTTGGTTCCGAAGCGCGGCATGTTGGAGCAGGGCACCACCGCCTGCGAGTTGTAGATCTTGGTGTAGGCCTGCTTGATCTCGGCTTCTGTGTAGTTGCGGTCCTTGCCGTAGTGAGTGAGGCTCGGGCCGAGCGTGCCGAACGACACTTCGGATTTGGCCATCTGGTGGCAGGCGTAGCAATTGCCGCCATGCACCGTTTCCGGCTTGTCGGAGAACTGGCCGCCCTGGCCGTTGTTGGCGATCTTGGCGCCGGCCTTCCAGTCGCCGAGGAACTTGCCGTCGGCCGGATACGCCACCCTGGTGATCTCGCGCTTCATGATGGCGTCGCCGACATCGTGCGGCACGTCGTTGCGATATTTGTTGCAGGCCTGCATCGTCTCGTCGGGGACGATGCGTTGCTGCCAGTCTGTCGGCGCCTTGCCGAAGGTTGCCTTGATGTAGGCGTCGACGGTGTCGGTCGAGACCGTCGGTGCGGCCGCCGCGGTCTTGGCGGGGGCCGGTGCGGCCGCCGGCTTCGCAGCCTTGTCCGCCGCCTTGCTCATCGGGCCGGCTGGTTTGGCGGGGATCGCCTGATCGGCGGCCCGGCTGAGACCCGGCGCCGTGCAGCACAGCGCGCCGCCGAGGGCGAGCGCCAGCATCGAAACATGCAACTTCATCATGGCTTCGCCCCCTCAGCGCTTGATCGACGGCACGGCGAGGTCGCCGCCCGCCGCGATCTTGTTGAGATACAGCGTCAGGGCAGTGATGCCGTCGGAGCCGTAGTCGGGCGCCGGCCAGCGCTGCTGGCGATAGCAGTCCCAGATCCGGTGCTGGAAAGTGCGCAGCGCGCTCTGCGACACGCGGTAAGTCGGCCAGCTCGCCATCGTCACTTGCGCGTCCTTGCCGGGCCCGGCGAGGTAGGGAAGCCCCTGCAGGCGGATGCGCTTGCCTTCGGCGCCGTGGCAGGTCGAGCACGAGAAATCCATCACGCCGCCGCGCCGGTGAAACAGCTCCTCGCCGACCGCGGCCATTTCCTGTTCTTTAGGATGGCTGAGTTGCGGCTGGATCTTCATGCCGCTGGATTTGTTGGCGATGAACGCCACCAGGTCTTCCATGTCGGAGATCTTGCCGGGACCGGAGAAGCGGCGCGCCACCACGTCCTTGGTGTCGAGCCCCTGAATGTTCTGCATGCACCAAAGCAGGCGCTGCTCGAGATCCATCACCCGGTCGGCGTCCTTGAAGTAGCGCGGCAGTTGCGCGAAAGCGCCTTCGAGCTTGCCGGCACCGAGGCCGAGATCGCAGCTTTCCAACGAGACATTGTTGGTGCCGCGCTTCTCCGCCCAGAGCTGTTCACCGCGGTCGACCGCGAGGAAGCCGGGGTTCGACATCGGATCGGAGATCATCTCGCGGTAGCGCTCGATCTCCTTCTCGCTGGCGTCCTGCGCCTTGGCGACGATCGGTATTGTGCAGAGCACAATTCCGATCACCGCTGATACAGCGGTGATGGGTCTCATGGTTCCTCCCTCCGATGACCGTCTTGTGAGTTGCGGTCGGTGATACCTCGGCGCGGGCCCGGCATCTTTACATTCAAGAAAAACAATATAATGATGTTTGCGGATCATGACCGATCGCGCTTGCAATCGTCAAGCGTTAGTATGGCAAGGGAAGCGAAAGACTCCCTGATGGAGGAAGTCCAATGGTGTTCATGAAGACCGAGACGAGTCGTCGCGAGGCGTTGGCGCTGGCGGGGATCGCCGGCCTTGCCGCACTGCTCGCGCCGCGGATGTCGTTCGCCGACGCGGCGATGGTCGATGCCGAGATCAAGAAACTGTACGGCGACAAGAAGTTCGACAGCGGCAAGATCAAGCTCGACGTGCCGGAGATCGCCGAGAACGGCCTGGTGGTGCCGATCACCGTCGACGTCGAAAGCCCGATGACCGATGCGGACTACGTCAAGGCGGTACACGTGTTCGCCGACGGCAATCCGCAGCCCGGCATCGTCAGCTACAAGTTCACTCCGGCCTGCGGCAAAGCCTCGGCCTCGACCCGGATGCGGCTGGCGCAGACCCAGAACATCATCTGCATCGCGGAGATGTCGGACGGCAAGCTGTACTCGACCAAGTCGAGCGTGAAGGTCACCATCGGCGGCTGCGGCGGCTAGTCCGGCAACGGCAACAAAATCAGGCGAGGAAATTCCAATGTCCGTCAAACCGACCCCGCGCGTCCGCGTTCCGACCCAGGCCAAGCCGGGCGAACTGATCGAAATCAAGACGCTGATTTCGCACGAAATGGAATCCGGTCAGCGCAAGGACGCGTCCGGCAAGATCGTGCCGCGCAAGATCATCAACACCTTCACGGCCCAGTTCAACGGCAAGATGGTGTTCGAGGCCGAGTGGAATCCGGCGATCTCCGCCAATCCGTATCAGTCGTTCTTCTACAAGGCGTCGGAGAGCGGCGAGTTCGCCTTCCTGTGGAAGGACGATGACGGCTCGGTGTACGAATCCAAGCACAAGCTGACCGTCGCCTGATCGCGACCAACGTCACGACCTAACTATCCGTCGCAGACCACCGGGAGCCGGATCGGCTCCCGGAACGCGGAGCTGCGACCCGAACCAACAGCCGCGCATCATCGCGGCGGTGCCCAACGCGGCGCGAAGCAAGGGATGAAACGATGATCTCGAGGCGGGAATTCCTGCAGGCGACGGCCGCCGCATCGGCGCTGACGGTCGCCGGCGGCCTGGGGCCGATCGGGCGGGTGGCGGCACAGCAGCGGCTGACCCAGAGCGACATCCTGAAATTCGATCCGCTCGGCACGGTGACGCTGCTGCACATCACCGATACCCACGCCCAGCTCGTGCCGCTGCATTTCCGCGAGCCCTCGGTCAATCTCGGCGTCGGCGAGGTCAAGGGCAAGCCGCCGCATCTCACCGACGCGGAATTCCGCAACTACTTCCACATCGCCACCGGCTCGCCGGACGCATTCGCGCTGACCGCCGACGATTTCACCGCGCTCGCCCGCAACTACGGCAAGATGGGCGGCTTCGACCGGATCGCGACCCTGGTCAAGGCAGTGCGCGCCGAGCGCGGTGACGACAAGGTGCTGCTGCTCGACGGCGGCGATGCGCTGCAGGGAAGCTGGAGTTCGCTGAAGAGCAACGGCCAGGACATGGTCGACGCGCTCGCCGGGCTCAAGATCGACGCGATGACCGGGCACTGGGAGTTCACCTACGGCGCCGACCGGGTCAAGGAGATCGCCGAGAAGGCGCCGTTCGCTTTCCTGGCGCAGAACGTCCGCGATGTCGAATGGCAGGAGCCGGTGTTCGAGGCGCGCAAGACCTTCGAACGCGGCGGCGTCAAGGTCGCGGTGATCGGCCAGGCGCTGCCGCGCACCGCCGTCGCCAATCCGCGCTGGATGTTCCCGAACTGGGAGTTCGGCATCCGCGAGGAGGACATCCAGAAGCAGGTCGACGATGCCCGCGCCGAGGGCGCTGCGGTCGTGGTGCTGCTGTCGCACAACGGCTTCGACGTCGACCGCAAGCTCGCCGGGCGGGTGAAGGGCATCGACGTCATCCTCACCGGTCACACCCATGACGCGATGCCCGGCGTGGTCAAGGTCGGCGACACCGTGCTGGTGGCGTCGGGCTCTCACGGCAAATTCGTGTCGCGGCTCGACATCAAGGTCGAGGGCGGCAAGGTCGCCGACATCCGCTTCAAGCTGATGCCGGTGTTTGCGGATGCGATCGCGCCTGACCCGGAGATGGCCAAACTGGTCGAGAAGCTGCGCGCGCCTTACGCCAAGGATCTCGCGCGCGTCGTCGGCAAGACCGACTCGCTGCTGTATCGCCGCGGCAATTTCAACGGCACTTTCGACGATCTGATCTGCGACGCGATGCTGAAGCAGCGCGACACCGAGATCGCGCTGTCGCCCGGCTTCCGCTGGGGCGGCACGCTGCTGCCAGAAGAGAGCATCACCTGGGAGGCGATCACCAACGCCACCGCGATCACCTATCCGAACTGCTACCGCACCGAGATGACCGGCGAGCAGCTCAAGAACGTGCTCGAGGACATCGCCGACAATATCTTCCATCCCGACCCTTATTATCAGGGCGGCGGCGACATGGTGCGCACCGGCGGCATGGGCTACGCGATCGACGTCTCCAAGGAGATGGGCTCGCGCATCTCCAACATGACGCATCTGGCGACCGGCAAACCGATCGAGGCGTCGAAGAAGTACACGGTGTCGGGCTGGGCCAGCGTCAACCAGGGCACCGAAGGGCCGCCGATCTGGGAGGTGCTGGAGAAGCACGTCGCCGCCGCCGGCGCGGTGAAGATCGACCCCAACAGTGCGGTCAAGGTCTCCGGCGCGTAACCCGCGCCGCGACGGCACGCAGCCGTGCTCCACATATTCACGTATCCCGATAGAAGAGAGGCAAGCGGCATGAGTGAGAAGCCCAAATCCGACGTCCTCGATCGCCGGCGGTTTCTCGGCGCGGCCGGACTTGGTGCAGCCGGCCTCGCCGGCGCCGGGGCGATGCTGCCGTCGCTGGCCAAGGCCGGCCCGGCGCCGACGCCGGATCCGGCGATCACCGAGATCCAAGACTGGAATCGCTATCTCGGTGACGGCGTCGACCGGCGGCCTTACGGCGTGCCGTCGAAATTCGAAAAGGACGTGATCCGCCGCGACGTGTCGTGGCTCACCGCCTCGCCGGAATCCTCGGTGAACTTCACCCCGCTGCATGCGCTCGACGGCATCATCACCCCGTCCGGCGTCTGCTTCGAGCGGCATCACGGCGGCATCGCCGAGATCGATCCGGCGCAGCACCGGCTGATGATCCACGGCCTGGTCGACACCCCGCTGGTGTTCACCATGGACGACATCAAGCGGATGCCGCGCATCAACAAGATCTACTTCCTGGAGTGCGCGGCAAATTCCGGCATGGAGTGGCGCGGCGCGCAGCTCAACGGCTGCCAGTTCACCCACGGCATGATCCACAACGTGATGTACACCGGCGTCACGTTGAAGACGCTGCTGGAGCAGGCCGGCGTCAAGTCGAACGCCAAATGGCTGCTGCTCGAAGGCGCCGACAGCGCCGGGATGGATCGGTCGCTGCCGCTGGAGAAGGCGCTCGACGACGTGATGATCGCCTATGCGATGAACGGCGAGGCGCTGCGCCCGGAGAACGGCTATCCGCTGCGCGCGGTGATCCCCGGCTGGCAGGGCAATCTCTGGGTGAAATGGCTGCGCCGCATCGAGGTCGGCGACATGCCGTGGCAGACCCGCGAGGAGACGTCGAAGTACACCGACCTGATGCCAGATGGCCGCGCGCGCAAGTACACCTTCGTGATGGACGCCAAGAGCGTGATCACCTCGCCGTCGCCGCAGGCGCCGCTGAAGTTCAAGGGCCGCAACGTGCTGACCGGCATCGCCTGGTCGGGCCGCGGCACCGTCAAGCGTGTCGACGTGTCGATGGACGGCGGCCGCAACTGGTACGAGGCACGGATCGACGGCCCGGTGCTGAACAAGTCGATCGTGCGGTTCTACGTCGATTTCGACTGGAACGGCGAGGAGCTGATGCTGCAATCGCGCGCGATCGACGAGACCGGTTATGTGCAGCCGACCAAGGCGGAGCTGCGCAAGATCCGCGGCGTCAACTCCGTGTACCACAACAACGGCATCCAGACCTGGCTCGTGCATCCCGACGGAGTGACGGAAAATGTCGAAATCGCTTAAGGCTGTCGCTGGCCTCGCCGTCGTCGCCGCGATGGTGCTGCCGCTGGCGCAGGCCGGCGCCGAACACAAGCCGGGGCACAAGGCCAAGGACAT
>NZ_QPFS01000044.1:0-34584 GCF_010906995.1 Rhodopseudomonas sp. WA056
CGAACGGCGCCCGGCTCGCTGCCGGGGCCGGCATCGCCGGATCGAGCCCGAGTTCGGCGAAGTATCGCGTCAACCGCTGCCGCCAGACCTGCTCGCGCGCCGCATCCGGCGTCACCTGCTGATGGCAGAAGAAGTTCAGATTGATCGGCGCGGCGATTTGCTGCCGGAAGACCCCGACCTGCTCGCGTGTCTTCTCCGGCGTCAGCATCGCGCACGGCAGCGACGCCAGCGCCCCGCCTCGCGCCGCCGCA
Organism: Rhodopseudomonas sp. WA056; assembly: GCF_010906995.1. Taxonomy (NCBI): domain Bacteria; kingdom Pseudomonadati; phylum Pseudomonadota; class Alphaproteobacteria; order Hyphomicrobiales; family Nitrobacteraceae; genus Rhodopseudomonas; species Rhodopseudomonas sp. WA056. The sequence continues at coordinate 252 of NZ_QPFS01000044.1, forward strand.
ACGGCGAGTTCCGCATCCATCGCGCCAGCCATCGGAGCGAGCAAAATTGGAAATTCAATACCGAACAGGTCGAGGAGACGGCGATCCGGCCACATGATCAGGCTCTCGCGATGGGAGGGGGATTGGCGCTGCCTCGTTGCCCGCCAGTGGCCCTTTAACATGGAGCAGCGCCCGCTTGCTATGTCTGTTCCGCCGTCCGGCCTGCCGCCGCGACCGGTTCCGCCGACACGGATGCTCCGGCGGCCCGGTCTGCTCTGCGGCGTTTTGTAGCGCCATCGCCGTCGGCCGCGCCTCACCGCGGCGATGGCGCCGGCCCGGTTTCGGACGGATGATCGCGTCGGTCGCGGGCGCAGGAACTATCCGCGGTCGCGACCAGCACGACACAAAAAAACACAGGGAGAACTCGCCATGCTGAAAGCCATGCTACTCGGCTGCGCGGTCGCAGCCGTTACTGCTGCGTCACCCGCTTTCGCACAGGACTGGACCAAATCGAAATGGGGGCCCGACGACGAGATCGGGGCGGCCAACTACCTGACACCCGAATTGGCGCTGAAGGCGTCGCAACTGGTGAAAACCGGAAAGGTCTACGCCCTCGGCATTCCGGTCGACACCAAGACGCCCGCCTATCCGCCCCGCGGCTTCAAGATCACCGTGGTGCAGCCCGGTCAGGCCGGCAATTCCGGCATGGGCCCGAGCAAGACCACCTACAACGACGACATCATCGAGGGTTGGGTCGGGGTCGGCAGCCAGATCGACGGGCTGGGGCATATCGGCGTCGAGCACGTCTACTACAACGGCAACAAGATCGCGGATTTCGGCGATGCCACGGGCCTGAAGAAGCTCGGCATCGACAAAGTCCCGCCGATGGTGACGCGCGGCGTGCTGCTCGACATGGCGGCGCATTTCGGCACCGACGTGGTCAAGGAAGGCACCGCCTTCAACGTCAAGGAGATCGAGGAGGTCGCCAAGAAGCAGGGCGTCGAGATCCGTCAGGGCGACGTCGTGCTGTTTCACACCGGCTGGGTCAGCCTGATCGGCAAGGACGACAAGCGCTACAACAGCGGCGAGCCCGGTCTCGGGGTCGAGGGCGCGAAGTATCTGACCTCGAAGGGCGTGGTCGCGGTCGGCGCCGACACCTGGGGCCTCGAGGTCATTCCGTTCGAGAGCAAGAACGTGTTCGAGGTGCACCAGATCCTGCTGCCGATGAACGGCACCTACATTCTGGAAAACATGAACACGGCCGATCTCGCCCGCGACAAGGCCTACGAGTTCATGTTCGTGCTCGGGCAGCCGCGGTTCAAGGGCGCGGTACAGAGCATGATCAACCCGGTCGCGATCCGGTGAACTGAAGAGAGCGGCGCGGACTTAGACCAAAGCCGCGCCGCAACCGGCTTTGCGCCGCCTCGATCCCGCGTGCTATGCGGGCATCATGCCTGCCCTGATCCTTCCCCTGATCGAAGCCGCCGCGCATTGGCCGGCGCGCGGTGCCCTGCTCGGCCTCGACCTCGGCACCAAGACGATCGGCGTCGCCGCGTCCGATCCCGACCGCAAGCTCGCCACCGGCGTCGAGACCATCGCCCGCAAGGCGTTCACCGCCGATGCGGCGCGGCTGCTGGCGCTCGCGGCCGAACGCACCGCCTGCGGCTTCGTGCTCGGCCTGCCGCTCAACATGGACGGCAGCGAGGGACCACGGGCGCAGTCGACCCGCGCCTTCGCCCGCAACCTCGCCAAGCTCACCGAACTGCCGATCGGACTGTGGGACGAACGACTGTCGACCGCCGCGGTCGAGCGCGAGCTGATCGCCAATGACGTCAGCCGGGCGAAACGCGCCAAGGTGATTGACGAGCACGCGGCGATCTTCATCCTGCAGGGCGCGCTCGACCGGCTCGCGGCGCTGCGCCGCGCCGAGTGACCAGCGACGGGAACGATCCGATGAATTGCGTCTGCGGCTCGGGAAAGACTTACGATGAGTGCTGCGGCCCGCTGCTCGCCCGGACCCGGCCTGCGGCCTCGCCGGAAGCGCTGATGCGGTCGCGCTACGCGGCCTACGCGCTGAAAGACTTCGACTACATCATCGAGACCACCGATCCGGAGCGGCGCGATCTGTTCGACCACGACGTCAACCGCGCCTGGATGGAAGAGTCGGACTTCCTCGAACTACGGGTACTCGGTAGCAGCGAGAAAGGCAGCCGCGGCACCGTCGAGTTCATCGCCCGCTTCCGCCGCGGCGGCGGCCCCGAGCAGAGCCATCACGAGCGCTCGCAATTCCGCAAGGTTCGAGGCCGCTGGTACTTCTCGGAAGGCGAAGCGGTCGGTTGAGCGAGCGTCGAACTCCGTCATCGCGACGAGCGAAGCGACGAAGCGATCCAGAAACTCAGTGCACCGTGTCTCTGGATTTCTTCGCTTCGCTCACAATGACGGGATTGATGCGCCAGCCGCCTCACATCTCCGGCAGCACGCGCCCCAACAATCCCTTGGCTATCTCGGTCGGGATATCGGCGGCGCCGTAAAGGGTCGCCGGCTCCGGCACCAGGCGGGTGCGGGCGAACAGTTCGGCGTGCGGCGGGTGGATTTCGTTCAGCGCGGCGGCGGCGGCGAGCTTGGCCAGCATTTCCACGGCGAGCCGTGCGGTCCGCTCGTTGTCGACCTGCAGCAGCGCGCGGGCGATCAGGCCGGCGGCCGCCGGCCCTCCGGTGAGCGCCGAGGTGTCCTGGATCAGCGCCTGCAACACTTCGGTGCCGGCATCGCTCTCGCGCGACATCGCCCGCAGCACGTCGAGGCACATCACATTGCCCGAGCCTTCCCAGATCGCATTGACCGGTGCCTCGCGATAGTGCCGCGCCAGGATGCCGTCCTCGACATAGCCGTTGCCGCCGAGGCATTCCATCGCTTCGTAGACGAACGGCGGCGCTGACTTGCAGATCCAGTATTTCACCGCCGGGGTCAGCAGCCGCATGTAGGCGGCTTCGAGCGGATCGTTCGGCGCTTCGTCGAATGCGCGGCACAGCCGCATCACCAGCGCCACTGAAGCCTCGACCTGCAGCGCCATGTCGGCGAGCACCGAGACCATCAGCGAATGATCGGCGAGCCGCTTCTGGAATACGGTGCGATGGCGGGTGTGATGCAACGCATGGGCGAGCGACGACCGCATCAGTCCGGCGGAGGCGATGGCGCAATCCTGCCGCGTGAGCTGCACCATCTGGATGATGGTGCGCACGCCGCGGCCGGGTTCGCCGACCGGCAGCGCATAGGCGCCGGTGAACTCCACTTCCGACGATGCGTTGGAGCGGTTGCCGAGCTTGTCCTTCAGCCGCTGGAAGCGAATCTCGTTGACCGAGCCATCGGGCGCAAAGCGCGGCATGAAGAAACAGCTCAGACCCTCGTCGGCCTGCGCCAGCACCAGAAAGGCGTCGCACATCGGCGCCGACATGAACCATTTGTGGCCGACGATGCGGTAGGCGTCGCCATCCCGGAACGCGCGCGTCGCATTGGTGCGCACGTCAGTGCCACCCTGCTTCTCGGTCATGCCCATGCCGATGCTCATGCCGCGCTTGGCGGTCCATGGCGCGAAGCTCGGATCGTACTGACGGGTGCCGAGCACGGGCATCACCTGCGCCAGCAGGTCCGGTTGCGACCCGAGCGCCGCGACCGACGCGCGGGTCATCGTCACCGGGCAGAGATGGCCGGTCTCGACCTGAGCGGCCATGTAGAACTTCGCGGCACGCACCACTTCCGACGCATTGCCGGCAGGCTTGCCGTGCGCGTCCCAGGTCGAGTTGTGCAGGCCGGCCTTGAAGCTCTCGGCCATCAGCTCGTGATAGGACGGATGGAATTCGACCTGATCGCAGCGCACGCCCTTGGCGTCGAAGGTCTTCAGCTTCGGGGTGTATTCGTTGGCGAGGCGGCCGCGTTCGGCCATCTCGGTGGTGCCCCATGCCTTGCCGAAGGCTTCGAGTTCGACATGCGCATTGGCGCCCTGATTGAAGGTGACCGCCTCGAGCAACGGCCGGTCGGCGCCGAACAGGTCGAGGTCCGGAAGCGGCGGCGACTGGTTGAACACCTCGTGGGTGGCGAAGGAAGGCTGCGTCATGTCGGTCCTGGAGCGATGCGGATTCGCGCGCATGTTACGCAGAAAACCGCCGCGAGGACACGCCGGATCGCCGCCCCGCTCACTTCATCCGTTCGCGCGCCGCCTTGAAGCCGGTGACGAACCGCGCCAGCGTATGGGAGGTGGCGCCGCGCGGCAGCATCACTTCGATCAACGAAAATACCCCTCGCCGCTCGACCGCGCGCTGCAGCGCCGCCGCGAGTTCAGCCCGCGTCGCCACCCGCTCGCCGACCCCGCCGATCGATTTGGCGATATCGGCGAAATGCCAGTCGTCGAGATCGTTGAACTTCGACTCCGGCTGGAACACCCGCAGCATCTCCCAACTGCAATTGTTGAACAGCACCACGATCGGATCGAGCCCGTAGCGCTTGCAGTTGCCGAGCTCCCAGCCGGTCATCTGGAACGCGCCGTCGCCGACCAGGATCAGCGGCCGCAAGCCGGTCGCGGCGACGCCGATGCCGGCGGGCACGCCGAACCCCATGCCTGCGTAGTATCCCGGAGCCGCCAGGGCGGTGTTGTCGATCTCCATCGCGGTGAACAGGCAGTCGCCGATGTCGGCGGTCATCGGCATCTTGCCGTGGCGGTCGAACAGATCGTTGATCGCGGTGGCGATGTCCGACGGCGCGATCGGCGAAGGGTCGAGGGTCAGCCCTCGCGGATAGGCCATCCCCTTGCCGGCATTGCGCGGCCGCGGCGGATGCTGCGCGGCGTGGGCATCGAGACCGGCGATCAGATCGGCCAGCGGCAGGTCGCGATAGACGTGGTGGCCGATCTGCACCTCGCGCCCGGTCGCCAGCACGGTCCGGCGCGGATCGGTCATGTTCGACGACAGCGCGAAGTTGGTATCGGACAGGATCACGCCGAACATCAGCACCAGGTCGGCACCCTCGACCAGCGCCGACAGGTCGGGATCGCCGGCGGCACCGAGATAGGTGCCGGCCACCACGTCGTCGTCGCCTTCGAGCAGGCCGCGGCCCATGAATGTCGTCACCACCGGCAGGCCGAGCTTGCGGGCGAGCGCCCCCACCTGCTGCTCGACGCCGTAGCGGCGGATCTCGACGTCCACCACCATCACCGGCGACTTCGCGTTGGCGATCCGCGCCAGAATCTCCTCGGCGCATTCGTCGCGCGCGCCGGCATCGGCCTCGCGCCGCGGCAGCTTCGGCACCGGGTCGACCTTGGCGTCGACCATGTCGCGCGGGAACTCGATATAAACCGGCAGCGACAGTTCGAGCGCGCTGCGCAGCACTCGCGCGATCTCGGCCGGTGCGGTCGCCGGATCGGTCAGCACCGCCTGATCGCAGGTGACCTCCTTGAATACCGCAAGCTGGGTATCGATGGTCCGCACCTGATGATGCAGCAGATAGCCGCTGGTGCGCTCGCGCGCGCCGGGCGCGCCTGCGATCACCACCACCGGCGAGCGCTCCGCATAGGCGCCGGCGACCGAGTGGACGAGGTTGAACGCGCCGGCTCCATAGGTCACGACCGCGACGCCGATGCTGCCGCGATAGCGCGATGCCGCATCGGCCGCAAAGCCGACCGCCGGCTCGTGGCTCAGCGTGAAATACGGCAGCGTGCCGCTCTCCTCGATCACCTTGAAGAACGGCAGCACGAAGTCGCCGGGGATGCCGAAGATCTCCCGGGCACCGTGGTCCTTGAGGGCATCGAGCAGCGCGGTCGCAAGCGTCGGCATGAGAGCTCCTGACTGGGCACGAAGGGCACCGGACCGCTTTACCAGAGCTTACGACTTTCGACCAACCGCACGCCCGTGTGACACGCCGCACGGCCGAAAGGCCGGCTGCTCCACAACGCCGGGGGATTATTCCGCGCCGCGCCCCGATGCCGCTTGCCCGGCTATCCAACTCTCCCTATAGCTCTTGCTTTAATGACCCCCGCCCCAAAATCGACTTTCGTCCTCGGTCACCGGCATCTGCTGGGAATCGAAGGGCTTTCCGCCGCCGACATCACCGGCCTGCTCGACCTCTCCGAGGAGTATGTCGAGCTCAACCGGCAGGTCGACAAGAAGCGCACCTCTTTGCGCGGCCGCACCCAGGTCAATCTGTTCTTCGAGGCCTCGACCCGAACGCAGTCGTCATTCGAGATCGCCGGCAAGCGCCTCGGCGCCGACGTGATGAACATGAGCGTGTCGTCGTCGTCGATGCGCAAGGGCGAGACGCTGATGGATACCGCGGTGACGCTGAACGCGATGCACCCGGACATCCTGGTGGTCCGGCATCACGCCTCCGGCGCGGTGGAACTGCTGGCCCGCAAGGTCGACGGCTCGGTGATCAACGCCGGCGACGGCGCCCACGAGCATCCGACCCAGGCGCTGCTCGACGCGCTGACGATCCGCCGCAACAAGGGCCGGCTCGAAGGGCTAGTGGTGGCGATCTGCGGTGACGTGATGCATTCGCGCGTCGCCCGCTCCAACATTCTGCTGCTGAACACGATGGGCGCCCGCGTCCGCGTCGTCGCCCCCTCCACGCTGCTGCCGGCCGGAATCGAGCGGCTCGGCGTCGAGGTCGCACGCGACATGCGCGAAGGGCTCGACGGCGCCGACATCGTGATGATGCTGCGGCTGCAGCGCGAGCGCATGAACGGCTCGTTCGTGCCGTCCTCGGCCGAGTACTTCAACTATTTCGGGCTCGACCAGAAGAAGCTGGCCTACGCCAAGCCGGACGCACTGGTGATGCATCCGGGCCCGATGAACCGCGGCGTCGAGATCGACTCGATCGTCGCCGACGGCGCCCAGTCGGTGATCCGCGAACAAGTCGAAATGGGCGTGGCGGTGCGGATGGCGGTGCTCGAAGCGCTCGCCCGCAACCTGCCGAACGCCTGATGCCGGAACGGGAAACAACATGCTGACCGACCGCCGCCCGATCCTGCTCGCCAACGCCCGCCTGATCGATCCCTCGCGCGACTTCGACGGCATCGGTGACGTGCTGATCGCCGACGGCGTGATCCGCGATGCCCGTCGCGGCATCGGCGCCGCCGGCGTCCCCGAAGGCACCGACATCGTCAATTGCGCCGGCATGGTGGTCGCCCCCGGCCTGATCGACATGCGCGCCTTCGTCGGCGAGCCCGGCGCCAGCCACCGCGAGACCTTTGCGTCCGCCAGCCAGGCCGCGGCCGCCGGCGGCATCACAACCATCGTCTGCCAGCCCAACACCAGCCCGGTGATCGACAATTCGGCGACGGTCGACTTCGTGATGCGCCGCGCCCGCGACACCGCGATCGTCAACATCCACCCGATGGCCGCGATCACCAAGGGCCTCGCCGGCGCCGAAATGACCGAGATCGGTCTGTTGAAGGCCGCCGGCGCGGTGGCGTTCAGCGACGGCGACCTCAGCATCACCAACGCCCAGGTGATGCGCCGGGCGCTGACCTACGCACGCGATTTCGACGCGCTGATCGTGCATCACACCGAAGACCCCGACCTCGTCGGCGAAGGCGTGATGAACGAGGGCGAGTTCGCCACAAGGCTCGGCCTCGCCGGCATTCCCAATGCGGCCGAGACGGTGATGCTGGAGCGCGACATCCGCCTGGTGATGCTGACCGGAGGACGCTACCACGCCGCGTCGCTGAGCTGCATCGAGTCTCTGGAGATCATGCAGCGCGCCCGTGACCTCGGCCTGCCGGTGTCGGCATCAGTCTCGATCAACCATGTCGCACTGAACGAGAACGACATCGGGCCGTATCGCACCTTCCTCAAGCTGGCGCCGCCGCTACGTACCGAGGCCGACCGCAAGGCGCTGATCGCAGCGCTGGCCTCCGGGCTGATCGACGTGGTGATGTCGGACCACAATCCGCAGGACGTCGAGGTCAAACGCCTGCCGTTCGCAGAGGCCGCCGCCGGCGCAATTGGGCTGGAAACGATGCTGCCGGCCGGTCTGCGGCTGGTCCACGCCGGCGAACTCGATCTGCTGAGCCTGATCCGCGCAATGTCGACCCGACCTGCCGAACTGCTCGGCCTGCCCGGCGGCACGCTGCGCGCCGGCAGCCCGGCCGACCTGATCGTGATCGACCCGGACGTGCCATGGCTGGTCGATCCGGACGAACTGAAATCGAAGTGCAAGAATACGCCGTTCGACGAAGCGCGGTTCTCCGGCCGGGTGACCCGCACCATCGTCGGCGGCCGGACCGTCTATGAGCATGTGTGAGATTTGAAGGCTGGTTGAGTCAGCCGCTTGAACCAGGCCTTTCGATCCGTCATTGCGAGCGCAGCGAAGCAATCCAGAAATGCCGAGCACGGAATTGGATTGCTTCGTCGCTTCGCTCCTCGCAATGACGGGGAGAGTCTGACTTTATTGCCGCGCTAGAGTGTTTGGAGAGTTGTGATGATCGGGATCTACCTTGGCGCACTGGTGATCGGTTATCTGTTCGGCTCGATCCCGTTCGGCCTGATCCTCACCAAGATCGCCGGCACCCAGGATCTGCGCTCGATCGGCTCCGGCAATATCGGCGCCACCAACGTGCTGCGCACCGGCCGCAAGGGCCTCGCCGCCGCAACATTGCTGCTCGATGCGCTGAAGGGCACCGCGGCGGTGATCCTCGCCGCCTATCTCGCCGCCGGGACCGACGCGATCGCCGCCAACGCCGCGATGCTGGCGGCCCTCGGCGCCTTCCTCGGCCACCTGTTTCCGGTGTGGCTGAAGTTCAAGGGCGGCAAGGGTGTCGCCGTGTATATCGGCGTGCTGATCGGCCTGTTCTGGCCGGCCGCGGTGGTGTTCTGCCTGATGTGGCTGGCGACCGCTTTCACCTCGCGCTACTCATCGCTGTCGGCGCTGGTGGCGAGCTTCGTCACCCCGATCTTCCTATGGTGGTTCGGCCACGCCGCCCTCGCCTCGCTGTTCGCGGTGCTGACCCTGCTGCTGTTCTGGATGCACCGCGAGAACATCAAGCGGCTGCAGGCCGGCACCGAAGGCAAGATCGGCGAGAAGAAGTAACCGCACGTCCTTGCGAGCAGCCTGATCGCACCCCGCCGACACGACCCGTTCGTGCGCCGCGGCCCACCGCCTTGGTCGGCCTTGTTCACACGCTAAAGTTGCGTCACACTCCCGCTCGCGGGGGCGGATGTGGGCGAGCGCGGCAGTGATCCAGGGACGACCGTCCTCACCGAGGCGCAGCGGATCGATTGGCTGCGGCTGATCCGGGCCGACAATGTCGGGCCGCGGACGTTTCGTTCGCTGATCAATCATTTCGGCTCGGCGCGCGTGGCGCTGGAGCGGTTGCCGGAGTTGGCGCGGCGCGGCGGCGCCGCGCGGGCCGGACGCATCCCATCCGAGGACGAAGCGCGGCGCGAGATCGAGGGCGGGCGCCGGATCGGCGTCGAGCTGGTGGCGCCGGGCGAGACCGGCTACCCGCCGCGGCTGGCCACGATCGACGATGCGCCGCCGCTGCTCGGAGTCCACGCCCTGCCCGATGCGCTCGCCGTGATGGCGCGGCCGATGATCGGAATCGTCGGCTCGCGCAACGCCTCGGGCGCCGGGCTGAAGTTCGCCGGCCAGCTCGCCGCCGATCTTGGCGCAAGCGGCTTCGTGGTGATCTCCGGCCTGGCCCGCGGCATCGACCAGGCGGCGCATCGCGCCAGCCTTGCCGGCGGCACCGTCGCGGTGCTGGCCGGCGGCCACGACAAGATCTATCCGGCCGAGCACGAGGATCTGCTGCTGGACATCATTCAGGCGCGCGGCGCCGCGATCTCCGAGATGCCGCTCGGTCACATCCCCCGGGCCAAGGATTTTCCGCGCCGCAACCGGCTGATCTCCGGCGCCGCGGTCGGCGTCGTGGTGATCGAGGCGGCCTATCGCTCCGGCTCGCTGATCACCGCCCGCCGCGCCGCCGATCAGGGCCGCGAGGTGTTCGCCGTCCCGGGATCGCCGCTCGACCCGCGTGCCGCCGGAACCAACGACCTGATCAAGCAGGGCGCGACCCTGATCACATCGGCGTCCGATATTGTCGATGCGGTTGCGTCGATCCTAGAGCGGCCGGTCGAGACGCCGAACCGGGAGCCGGAGCACGCGCCGCCGACCGGGGAGCCGGAGGCAAGCGACCGCAGCCGGATTCTCGGCCTGCTCGGGCCGAGCCCCGTCGGAATCGACGATCTGATCCGCCTGTCGGGCATTTCACCCGCCGTGGTGCGCACCGTGCTGCTGGAGCTCGAACTCGCCGGCCGCCTCGAACGCCACGGCGGCTCCCTGGTGTCGCTGAGCTGAGCGCGACCGCGCCCAAAAAAGCCAACGGCCCGAAGCGATGACACTTCGAGCCATTGTCCAGGAGCGGACGTACATCCGGCCCGCCCCGACGTTCGAATCGTGAACTGGTTCGGTTAATTAGACGTTAATCGCAACCACCTCATGACAACGGCAACCGCCTGACAGTGCCGGTCGTCCTTGCCGCTGCCTGCAGCTCACCCAGAACATCAGGATATCGAGAGGAATCCAATCGGATGAGAGCCTTGAACGGACCTATTCACTCGCTGGTGGAATTGCGCCGGCGGCGCACGATGTCCTTGGCTTCCATCCGCGCCATATCGAGAAGGTAACAAAGTACATCGAGACGGTGCGCTCGGGCGACCTGAATCAGTTGCCCGGTCGCCTCCGACAGGTATTGGGCCGCTTCGACCGGCCCGCCATCTCCCGGGCGGGGGTAGCGGGAGTTTCCGTAGCTCTCGGACGGCGGCGACATCGGGCACCATTCCTAGACAGATTGGAACTCTCCGATAAGGAGAGTAAAGCAATCATATACACGCATAAGTTGTGCAGCTCTAGGTTTATGTTTCGTGAATTTCAGTTCTGAGTGGGTCTGATTTCGGCCCGGTTCCCCGATCGGCGATTTGACAGCGCCCCTGTCACCACCCATGTTCCGGGCAATCCGGCCGGCGCGAGTCTCGCAGACCGGCCTTTTTCTCTTCATTATGATGCTTGGATGCGATGAACCTCGTCATTGTCGAGTCGCCCGCGAAGGCCAAGACGATCAACAAATATCTCGGCTCGTCCTATGAGGTTCTGGCCTCGTTCGGGCACGTGCGCGACTTGCCGGCGAAGAACGGATCGGTCGACCCGGATGCCGACTTCCAGATGATCTGGGAGGTCGACCCGAAAGCCGCGAGCCGGCTCAACGACATCGCCAAGGCTCTGAAGAATGCGGACAAGCTGATCCTCGCCACCGACCCTGATCGCGAGGGCGAGGCGATCTCCTGGCACGTGCTGGAGGTCATGAAGCAGAAGCGTGCGCTGAAGGACCAACAGGTCGAGCGCGTGGTGTTCAACGCCATCACCAAGCAGTCGGTCAGCGAGGCGATGAAGCATCCGCGCCAGATCGACGGCGCCCTGGTCGACGCCTATATGGCGCGCCGGGCGCTCGACTATCTGGTCGGCTTTACCCTCTCCCCGGTGCTGTGGCGCAAGCTTCCCGGCGCCCGTTCCGCCGGCCGGGTGCAGTCGGTGGCGCTGCGTCTGGTGTGCGACCGCGAAACCGAAATCGAGAAGTTCGTCCCCCGCGAGTACTGGTCGCTGATCGCCACTCTGGCGACGCCGCGCGGCGATACCTTCGAGGCGCGGCTGGTCGGCGCCGACGGCAAGAAGATCCAGCGGCTCGACATCGGCACCGGCGCGGAAGCCGAGGACTTCAAGAAGGCGATCGAAGCAGCGAATTTCCGGGTCGCCACCGTCGAAGCCAAGCCGGCACGCCGCAACCCCTACGCCCCCTTCACCACCTCGACGCTGCAGCAGGAAGCCAGCCGCAAGCTCGGCTTCGCGCCGGCCCACACCATGCGGGTGGCGCAGCGGCTGTACGAAGGTGTCGATATTGGCGGCGAGACCGTCGGACTCATCACTTATATGCGTACCGACGGCGTGCAGATCGACCCGTCCGCCATCACCCAGGCGCGCAAGGTGATCGCCGAGGACTTCGGCAACGCCTATGTGCCGGAGGCACCGCGTCAGTACACGGCGAAAGCCAAGAACGCGCAGGAAGCCCACGAAGCGATCCGCCCGACCGACCTGTCGCGCCGGCCGTCCGACGTCAGCCGCAACCTCGATTCCGACCAGGCCCGGCTGTACGAGCTGATCTGGATCCGCACCGTCGCCAGCCAGATGGAATCCGCCGAGCTGGAGCGCACCACCGTCGACATCGAGGCGAAAGCCGGACCGCGCGTGCTGGAACTGCGCGCCACCGGCCAGGTGGTCAAGTTCGACGGCTTCCTCGCCGCCTATCAGGAAGGCCGCGACGACGACTCCGAGGACGAGGATTCCCGCCGGCTGCCGCCGATGAGCGAGAACGAGGCGCTGAAGCGCGAGGCGCTTGCCGTCACCCAGCATTTCACCGAGCCGCCGCCGCGGTTTTCCGAAGCCTCGCTGGTGAAACGGATGGAAGAGCTCGGCATCGGCCGGCCCTCGACCTACGCCTCGATTCTGCAGGTGCTGAAGGATCGCGGCTACGTCCGGCTGGAGAAGAAGCGGCTGCACGGCGAGGACAAGGGCCGCGTCGTGGTCGCGTTCCTGGAGAGCTTCTTCACCCGCTACGTCGAATACGACTTCACCGCCGGCCTCGAGGAAGACCTCGACCGCATCTCCAATAATGAAGTGTCCTGGAAACAGGTGCTGAGCGACTTCTGGCGCGACTTCATCGGCGCGGTCGACGAGATCAAGGATCTGCGCGTCGCCCAGGTGCTCGACGTGCTCGACGAGATGCTCGGCCCGCACATCTATCCGGCGCGCGAGGACGGCGGCGATCCGCGGCAGTGCCCGAGCTGCGGCACCGGCAAGCTCAACCTGAAGGCCGGCAAGTTCGGCGCCTTCGTCGGCTGCTCGAACTATCCGGAATGCCGCTACACCCGGCCGCTCGCCTCCGACAGCGCCGGCGATGCCGACCGCGTGCTCGGCACCGATCCCGACAGCGGCCTCGAGGTCGCGGTGAAGTCCGGCCGGTTCGGCCCTTACATCCAGCTCGGCGAGGCCAAGGATTACGGCGAAGGCGAAAAGCCGAAGCGGGCCGGCATTCCGAAGGGCACCTCGCCGTCCGATGTCGATCTCGAAATGGCGCTGAAGCTGCTGGCGCTGCCGCGCGAAGTCGGCAAGCATCCGGAGACCGGGCAGCCGATCAAGGCCGGCATCGGCCGGTTCGGACCTTACGTGCAGCACGAGAAGACCTATGCCAGCCTCGAAGCCGGCGACGACGTGCATACGGTCGGCCTGAACCGCGCAGTGACGCTGATTGCCGAGAAGGTCGCCAAGGGCCCGAGCAAGGGCCGGTTCGGCTCCGATCCCGGCAAGGCGCTGGGCGACCATCCGAGCCTCGGCGCGGTCGCGGTGAAGAAGGGCCGCTACGGCGCCTACGTCACCGCCGGCGGCGTCAACGCCACGATCCCGAACGACAAGACCGAAGACACCATCACCCTGCCCGAAGCGATCGCGCTGCTCGACGAGCGCGCCGCCAAGGGCGGCGGCGCCAAGGCCAAGAAGAAGGCCCCCGCCAAGAAGGCGGCGACCAAGAAAGCCGACGGCGACGCCAAGCCGGCCAAGAAGGCCGCCGCCAAGAAGGCCAAGCCGAAGGCCGAGAGCGCCGCCGCCAGCAAGGCGCGCGCGCCTGTCGCCGCAAAGACAGCAGCGAAGAAGGCCGCCAAGCCTAAAGACGCGGCCAAGAGCAGCGCCGCCAAGAACGGATAGATGTGAGCAAGCCGCGCGACGCGAAGTTTCCGGACAAGGCCACCCTCCTCGCCTTCATCCGCGCTCACCCCGGCAAAGTCGGCACCCGGGAGATCGCGCGCGAATACGGCCTGAAGAACGCCGATCGCGCCGAGCTGAAGCGGATGCTGCGCGAGCTCGCCGACGGCGGCAGCATCCGCAAGAGCGGTCGCCGCAAGGTGTCGGAGCCCGCGACGCTGCCCCCGACCTTGCTGGCGGACATCGTCTCGCGCGACGCCGACGGCGAACTGATCGCCACGCCGTCCGAATGGGACGAGCAGGACGGCGACGCGCCGAAGATCCGCATCCACACCCCACGCCGGATCAAGCCGGGCACCGCGGCCGGCGTCGGTGACCGGGCGCTGCTGCATGTCGAGACCGCGGACCCGCGCGAGGGTGGCCCCGCTTATGTCGGCCGCGTCATCCGTGTGCTGGAGCGCGGCAAGGCGCGGATCCTCGGCATCTTCCGCGCGCTGCCGCAGGGCGGCGGCCGGATGGTTCCGGTCGACAAGAAGCAGGCCGGGCGCGAACTCAACATCGCGGCGCACGATGCCGGCAGCGCCGAGGATGGCGATCTCGTCAGCGTCGATCTGATCCGCACCCGCAGCTTCGGCCTCGCCTCCGGCCGGGTCAAGGAACGGCTCGGCTCGCTCGCCAGCGAAAAGGCGATCAGCCTGATCGCGATCCACACCCACGATATTCCGCAGGAGTTCTCCTCGGCGGCAATCCGCGAGTCCGAAGCCGCGCAGCCGGCAACGCTCAAAGGCCGCGAAGACTGGCGCGAGCTGCCGCTGGTGACGATCGATCCGCCGGACGCCAAGGACCACGACGACGCCGTCCATGCCGCGCCAGATCCTGATCCGAACAACAAGGGCGGCGTGATCCTGCATGTCGCGATCGCCGACGTCGCCTACTACGTGCGCCCCGGCTCTGCGCTCGATCGCGACGCGCTGCGCCGCGGCAATTCGGTGTACTTTCCCGATCGCGTCGTGCCGATGCTGCCGGAGCGGATCTCCAACGACCTGTGTTCGCTGAAACCGGGTGAGCCCCGCGGCGCCCTCGCCGTTCGGATGGTGATCGACGCGCAGGGGCGCAAGCGCTCGCATTCGTTCCACCGCATCCTGATGCGCTCGGCCGCGAAGCTGAGCTACGCGCAGGCGCAGGCGGCGATCGACGGCAAGCCCGACGACGTCACCGGCCCGCTACTCGAAACCATCCTGAAGCCGCTGTACGACGCCTATGCGGTGGTCAAGCGCGGCCGCGACGAGCGCGATCCGCTCGACCTCGATCTGCCCGAACGCAAGATCATCCTGAAGCCGGACGGCACCGTCGACCGCGTGATCGTCCCGGAACGGCTCGATGCACACCGGCTGATCGAGGAGTTCATGATCCTCGCCAACGTCGCAGCCGCCGAGATGCTGGAGAAGAAGGCGCTGCCGCTGATCTACCGGGTGCACGACGAACCCAGCGTCGAGAAGGTCCACAACCTCGTCGACTTCCTCAAGACGCTGGATCTGTCGTTCGCCAAAGGCGGCGCGCTGCGGCCGGCGCAGTTCAACCGCATCCTGGCGATGGTCAAAGGCGAGGACTCCGAGCCGCTGGTCAACGAGGTGGTGCTGCGCTCGCAGGCGCAGGCCGAATATGCGGCCGAGAACTACGGCCATTTCGGCCTCAATCTGCGCCGCTACGCGCACTTCACCTCGCCGATCCGGCGCTACGCCGACCTCGTCGTGCACCGCGCGCTGATCCGCGCGCTCGATCTCGGCGACGGCGCGCTGCCGCCGAGCGAGACCACCGAGACGCTGGCGGAAGTCGCCGCGCAAATCTCGCTCACCGAGCGCCGCGCGATGAAAGCCGAGCGCGAGACCGTCGACCGGCTGATCGCGCATCACCTCGCCGACCGGATCGGCGCCACGTTCCAGGGCCGCGTCTCCGGGGTCACCAAGGCCGGGCTGTTCGTCAAGCTGAGCGACACCGGCGCCGACGGGCTGATCCCGATCCGCTCGCTCGGCGACGAGTACTACAACTACGACGAAACGCGCCACGCGCTCATCGGCTCGCGCAGCGGGGCCATGCACCGGCTGGGGGATGTGGTCGACGTCAAGCTGGTGGAAGCTGCACCGGTGGCCGGCGCGCTGCGGTTCGAGCTGGTGAGCAATGCCAACGTCGAATTCACGCACCGCAAGACTGCACGCAAGACCAAGAGGACGAGCAAGACCAAGCTGAAAACCGAGAGCGGCAAGTCGGCCCGCGCCAAGCCCGGACGGGCGAAAGCGCGGAAAGCGGCGAAGCCGAAACAAAAAACCAAGTCCGGGAGAGGAAAACGCTGATGACCACGCTGTCACGCGAGCCGATCGTCTGGCCTCCGCAATCTGCGCCGTCGCAGCAGCGCAACGTCTGGCAGGCGATGTGGCGCGGTTTCCGCGGCCGCTGCCCGAACTGCGGCGAAGGCCGGATGTTCCGCGCGTTCCTCAAGACCGCCGACCGCTGCGACCAATGCGGCCAGGATTTCACCGGGCACCGCGCCGACGATCTGCCGGCGTATCTGGTGATCGTGATCGTCGGCCATGTCGTGGTGCCGCTCGCGCTGTCGATCGAAACCCGTTTCGCGCCGCCGGTGATGCTTCAGCTCGCGATCTACCTGCCTTTCACCCTGCTGGCTTCGCTGCTATTGCTGCAACCGGTCAAAGGCGCCGTCGTCGGACTGCAATGGGCATTCCGGATGCACGGCTTCGACGAAACCAACCCCGATCACTGACGGCGCGATTGCCACGCGGCGGCACAACGACAACAACACCAACAAGAAACGACAACGGGAGCGATATGACCGAATCCGCGACACAGCCGAAGGTCGAGCAGGATCACCAGGAAGCCAGCCACCACCCGTATTTCCGCCCGAAGGACGCAGCGACGCTGATCCTGGTCGATCGCAGCGGCTCGACGCCGAAAGTGCTGGTCGGCAAGCGCCACGACAACGTCGTGTTCATGCCCGGTAAGTTCGTGTTTCCCGGCGGCCGTGTCGACAAAAGTGACGTCCGCGTCCCGGTCGCAGCGCCGATCCCGCCGGAGCTGGAAGCCAATCTGCTGAAAGGCAGCCCGAAAACCACGCCGTCACGCGCCCGCGCCCTTGCGATCGCGGCGATCCGCGAAGCCTGCGAGGAGACCGGACTGTGCCTCGGCTGCAGGACCGAGGCCAAAGCGACACTGGCCGGCCCATGGCAGCCGTTCGCCGAAGCCGGCCTGCTGCCCGATCCCTCCGGCCTGTTCCTGATCGCGCGCGCCATCACCCCGCCCGGCCGGATCAAGCGGTTCGACACCCGGTTCTTCACCGCCGATGCCTCGGCGATCGCGCACCGCGTCGACGGTGTGGTGCATGCCGATGCCGAGCTGGTCGAGCTGGTGTGGGTCGAGCTCGGCTCCAAGCCGCTCGCCGACCTGCATCCGATGACCAAGAACGTGCTCGGCGAGCTCGACCGCCGGCTCGCCACCGGCCCGCTGCGCCACGACGCGCCGGTGCCGTTCTTCCATTTCTATGGCGGCAAGATGCAGAAGGACATGCTGCCGGGCGGCTGAGCGCCCGGCCTGCATCCGAACGAAAAGCTCGAACTAACGGCGTGACCACCGCGCCGTCAGTTCGAGCAGCAAGGCGAGCGCGGCCAATCCGCCGCCGTAGAGGCTCACCACCGTCCAGCCGCCGTGCGCCCAGGCGAAGGCGGCACCGGCCGAGCCGATCGATCCGCCGATGAACACTCCGGTCATGAACACGGTGTTGAGCCGGTTTCGCGCCTCCGGCGCCAGCGCGTAGACGATGTGCTGGTTGGAGATCAGCGCGCCCTGCAGGCCGAAATCCAGCACCACCACGCCGATCAGCAGTCCGGCGATGCTTCCCGAAAGTCCGAACAGCCCCCACGACGCCAGCACCAGCGCTGCGCCGATCGCGATCACCGGTCCAGGTCCGCGTCGATCGGCGATCCGGCCGGAGATCGGCGCCGCCAGTACGCCGACCACACCGACCAGGCCGAACAGGCCCGCGGCTTCAGCGCCGAGTCCGAAGTGCGGCTCCTGCAGATGCAGCGCCAGCACGGTCCAGAACACGCTGAAGGAGGCGAACAGTGCGGCCTGCACCGCGGTTGCGCGCCGCAGATCCGGCTGCTGGCGCCACAGCGACGCCAGCGATTTCAACGCGGCGCCATAGCCGATATCGAGGTGGCCGTGATGGCGAGGCAGCAGCCACGCCATCAGCGCCGCGGCGGCCAGCGCCGCCGGGACCGCCAGCCAGAACATCTCGCGCCAACCGAGATGGCCGGCGACGAAGCCTGCCACGGTCCGGCTCAGCAGGATGCCGCACAACAGCCCCGCCATCACCAACCCGATCGTCTTGCCACGCCGCTCTGGCGCCGCCAGCGCGGCGGCGAACGGCACCACCTGCTGCGCCACCGTGGCGCAGGCGCCGAGCGCCAGCGACGCGGCGATGATCAGCCAGGCCGACGGCGCCAGTGCCACCAGCGCGGCCGCGACAGCCAGCAGCACGAACTGGCCGGCGATCAGCCGCCGCCGGTCGGTCAGATCGCCGAGCGGCACCAGCAGGAACAGGCCGACCGCATAGCCGAGCTGGGTTGCGGTCGGAATCATCCCGGTCAGCGCCGGGCTGCCGAGATCGCGCTCGATCACCCCGAGCATCGGCTGGTTGTAATAGATGTTGGCGACGCCGATGCCGGCGGCCGCGGCCATCGCCAGCGTCAACCCGGCGCTCATTGCGGGGGCCGGCACCGCCGAACCACCGCCGGGGCCGGGCTTCGGCGGTGGTTCGGGTCGAGAATCCTCCGCAACGCGCAGGGCCGGCTCGCTGGCGGTCATCTGGGGCCTTTCGTGACAGAATCGGGGGCGGGCTTCCGAACATGGGTCGCAACGACCCGAAATCGAGGTCGCGCTCGGGAAGATCTGCGATGCGCAGATCGCCGTCTTGTCGGATTGGCGTGGATTTTGGCTGGTTTGGGTGCCAATTTCCGGGCTCGACAGCGATTTCGCCTCTCCCGCGCGGCAATACCCGCCGAGAACCTTGACTTTCAGGCATTCGCGGCTAGTTTGCCGGCCAAACGCGGGTCCTGACGTTCGACCTCGCCTGTTTATTCCCAAATTTCGAGGTTTGAGACCATGGCCAAGGCGGTCACCATCAAGATCAAGCTCGTGTCGACGGCCGACACCGGGTTCTATTACGTGACGAAGAAGAACTCGCGCACCATGACCGACAAGATGGTCAAGAAGAAGTACGATCCGGTCGCGCGCAAGCACGTCGAGTTCAAGGAAGCCAAGATCAAGTAAGCCGCTCGCGGCCTACTCACGGCATTCCTTCCGCGGGGCCTTCGGGCCCCGTTTCTATTTTGGGCGATGATCGGCAGCCTTCGCTCCGCCCACAGACGTCATCGCCCGCGCAGGCGGGCGCCCCAGTATCCCAGAGCGCCCGGGATCAAACACAGAAGCCGCGGCGTACTGGATCCCCGCCTGCGCGGGGATGACGACCGTGCGGATCGTGAGGTCGTGCAAATTGCCTCGGCTACGCCGCCGCCGCGACCATGCCGATCGCTGCTCATACGGCACGTTCGGTCTTGTATGGACGCACCAGCAGGTCGGCAGGGATCTTCCACGCCTCTGCGATCTTGCGGATCATCTCGACCGTGAGCGCGCGACGACGCGACAGCACCTCCGATGCCCGCGAGCGCGAGCCAAGGAGTTGGGCCAACTCAGTTTGAGTATGTCCGAGTTCGTCGATGGCATATTGCAGAACATCAATCGGGTCTTGATCTTCGGCGATCGCGATCGGCCACCGCTTCGCCTCGTAGAGTTCGACGAGCGCCAGCAGGACGTCGAGCTTGTCGCCCTCGTCCGATCCTTCTGGTGCGCCCCACGACGCCTCGATCGCTGCAAGTGCGGCGCGGTGATCCTCGTCAGTCCGGATCGGACGAAGGTCCACGACAATCTCCTCAGAAGTGGGACACGGTCAACGCATCGATCCGATCATATTCGGCGTGCGTCCCGACGAACTTCACAAACGCGATCTGACGACGAAAATCGAACGCGGCCGCCAATCGAAAATTGCCGCCAGCGATCTCGAATCTGACGCGCTCACGATTGAGCACTTTGGCCTTGGGTGCGGCCTTCTGAACGTCGTCGGTCGAGGTCCAGTTTGCCGCCCTGATCAACGCGTACCAACGCTCGACAGATGGCTTGGCTTCCGGGTGTTTACCCCAGAACTCGACCAGCACGTTGCGAGCGATCAGACGCATGTTCGTTAGTAGCACGTTCCCATTTTGGGAACAATGCCATCGGCGGCATTACGCCGCCGCTGCGACCACGCGATTTCGGCCGTCGTGCTTGGCCCGGTACAGCGCGGTGTCGGCGCGTTTCAGCAGGTCGGGGATCGGCTCGCCCTTGCGCTCCAGCGTCGACAGCCCGATCGAGATTGTGACTTCGATGCGTCGGGTGCCCTTCTCGACCGCGAACGGCTCGCCGGCGATGGCGCGGCGCAGCCGCTCGGCCACCATCTGGGCGACGTGCAGATCGGTCTCCGGCATCACGATCACGAACTCCTCGCCGCCGTAACGGCAAGCGAGATCGATGCCGCGGATCGACTTCTTGATCCTCAGCGCGAACTCGCGCAGCACGTCGTCGCCGGCATCGTGGCCGTAGCTGTCGTTGATCGACTTGAAAAAGTCGATGTCGAGGATCATCAGCGCCAGCGGCTTGCCGCGCGCGCTCGCCTGCTCCGCCAGTGTCGCCAGATGGCTTTCCATGTAGCGCCGGTTGTGCAGCCCGGTGAGGCCGTCGGTGATCGCCATCTCGATCGAATGCTGCACGTTGTCGCGCAGATGATCGGTGTAACGGCGGCGCCGGATCTGGGTCCGCGCCCGCGCCATCAATTCGTTCTTGTCGACCGGCCGCAGCAGATAATCATTGACGCCGATTTCGAGCCCGCGCAGCAGCCGCGCGTTGTTTTCGGCATCGGCGATGGCGAGGATCGGCACGTGCCGGGTACGCTCCAGCGAGCGCGCCTGGCTGCACAGCCGCAGCCCGTCGAAATTCTCCAGCCCGAGCGACAC
Organism: Rhodopseudomonas sp. WA056; assembly: GCF_010906995.1. Classification (NCBI taxonomy): domain Bacteria; kingdom Pseudomonadati; phylum Pseudomonadota; class Alphaproteobacteria; order Hyphomicrobiales; family Nitrobacteraceae; genus Rhodopseudomonas; species Rhodopseudomonas sp. WA056. The sequence continues at coordinate 21,140 of NZ_QPFS01000044.1, forward strand.
GATCAGCAGGTCGTAATTGCCTTCTGCAGCGTGGAACAGCGCCTCCGACGGATTGGTCTCGACGTCGACGTCGTGCTCGGCGCTGAGCAGCGGCGCAAGCCGTTCGTAGGACGACGGCCGGTCGTCGACCAGCAGGATGCGGCCGCCCTTCCCTTGATCCGCGACCGCTTCACGCTCAGGCGCCTGCATGCCGATTTCGAGCGAGGTGATCGCCCGCATCCGCAGTTCGTCGGTCATCATCTTCAGCCGGGTCAGCGATCGCACCCGCGCGATCAGCACGACGTCGGACACCGGCTTGGTGAGGAAATCGTCGGCGCCGGCCTCGAGGCCGCGCACCCGATCGGCCGGGCTGTCGAGCGCCGTCACCATTACCACCGGGATGAAATGCGTCTTGGGGTTCGCCTTCAGCCGGCGACAGACTTCGAAGCCGTCCATGTCCGGCATCATCACGTCGAGCAGCACGATGTCGCATTCGGCGCGCTGGCAGATCTCCAGCGCCTCGACGCCGTTCGACGCGGTGATGACGTCGAAATATTCCGCCGACAGCCGGTCTTCGAGCAGCTTGACGTTCGCCGGAATGTCGTCGACCACCAAGATACGCGCTGACACGATGCTACTCCTAGCCGATGAACCGCCGGACGGTCTCGATGAACTTGCCGACCGAGATCGGCTTGGACAAATAGGCTTCGCAACCGCCTTCGCGGATTCGCTCCTCGTCGCCCTTCATCGCGAAGGCCGTGACGGCTACCACCGGAATGTGACGGAGTTCGGCATCGTCCTTGATCCAGCGGGTGACTTCCAGCCCGGACACCTGGGGCAACTGGATGTCCATCAGGATCAGGTCGGGGCGCAGCTTACGAACCAGGTCGAGGGCTTCGTATCCGTTGCTCGTTCCCGCCGTCTGGTAGCCATGGGCCTCCAGCAGGTCGCGAAAGAGCTTCATATTGAGCTCGTTGTCTTCGACGATCAGGACGGTTTTCGCCATCCCGCCCTCCACTACTCACACTAAAATGCCCGGGCCGGCGGCCCGCGATCGTTCGACAAGCCGCAAGACTCGGGCATGATTGAATAAAATAGAGACGAGAAGTTACGGAAAGGCAAACACAACCGATGCGAAAGCGTCTTCAAGATCCCCGCCAAGCGGCTGAAATCGTGGCGATTCAAGCGCTGTCCTTCATTGCCGGAGATCCCGAGCGACTCGGCCTGTTTCTGGCCGAGACCGGGATCGGCCCGGAGACGCTGCGCAGTTCCGCCGCCGATCCGCAGTTCCTGATCAGCGTGCTGAACTTCGTGCTGCGTGACGATGTCACCGCCAAAGCGTTCGCCGACTCGGTCCAGCTCCACCCCACCAACGTCGCAGCAGCGCTCCAGGTCCTCGAGGACAAGCCGTGGGAGCGCGACACGCCGTGAGCGACGGCGAACCGGGCACGCGGAACACGCCCGGCTTCTGCCGGGATTGCCTCGCCGACCAGCGCGCCGAGGCACGACGCTGCACGGCTTGCGGGTCGCCGCGCCTCGTCCGGCACCGGTCGCTGGGGGCGCTGTCGCTCGCCCATATCGATTGCGACGCGTTCTATGCGACCGTGGAGAAGCGCGACAATCCGGAGCTTGCCGACAAGCCGGTGATCGTCGGCGGCGGCAAGCGCGGCGTGGTGTCGGCCGCCTGCTACATCGCCCGCACCTTCGGGGTGCGCTCGGCGATGCCGATGTTCAAGGCGCTGGCGCTGTGCCCATCGGCGGCGGTGGTGCGACCCGACATGGCGAAGTATGTCCGGGTCGGACGCGAGGTGCGGCAGGCGATGCGGGCGCTGACGCCGCTGGTCGAGCCGCTGTCGATCGACGAGGCGTTCCTCGATCTGGCCGGCACCGAGCGGATGCACGGCATGATCCCCGCCAAGGTGCTGGCGAAATTCGCTCGCGAGGTCGAGCGCGACATCGGCGTCACGGTGTCGGTCGGACTGTCGTGCAACAAGTTCCTGGCCAAGATCGCCTCCGATCTCGACAAGCCGCGCGGCTTCGCCGCGCTCGATCAGGACGAGGCGCGCGAGATGCTGGCGCCGCGGCCGGTCGGCTTCATCTTCGGCGTCGGGCCGGCGACGGCATCGCGGCTGGCAAGCCGCGGATTCCGAATCATCGCCGACCTGCAGCGCGCCGACGAGATCGAGATGATGCGGCAGTTCGGCGACGAAGGCCGGCGGCTGTGGCGGCTGGCGCGCGGCATCGACGAGCGCAAGGTGGTGCCCGATCGCGGCGCCAAATCGATTTCCAACGAGACCACCTTCGAGGACGACATTCGTGACCAGGCGACGCTGGAGAAGATCCTGTGGCGGCTGTCGGAAAAGGTGTCGGCCCGGCTGAAGAGCGCCGCCCTCTCGGGCTCGACCATCACATTGAAGCTGAAGACCGCCGACTTCCGCCAGCGCACTCGGGCGCAGACGATCCATGCCCCGACCCAGATGGCGAACCGCATCTTCTCGGTGTCGCGCGAGATGCTGAGCAAGGAAATCGACGGCACCGCGTTCCGGCTGATCGGAACCGGCGTCAGCGCGCTGACCGAACAGACCGGCCCGGCGGAGGACGACATGCTCGATCGCCGCTCCGCCCACGCCGAACGCGCCATCGACGATCTGCGCAAGAAGTTCGGCGATGCCGCCGTGATCCGCGGCATCGCGTTCGACCGGGTGCAGAAGCCGCAGGGCTGACAGCGGTCAATCCGACCGGCTCATTGTTGCGCGCGCAGCGAAGCAAATCCAGCAGCGCTGCATGCTCATCAACGAATTGCTTCGTCGCGGAGCCTTTTTCCGGACGGCGCAAAGCGCCGATCCGGGCGCTCCTCGCAACGACGAACCGCGAGGCCTTGCTACTTACACGGCTTGCTCGCCTTGACCTCGAGCTTGCCCATCGCGCCGGCGAGCACAAAGTCGTTGTAGTCGAGCACCAGCGAGCGCGACACGCCGTTCTCGTAGAGTTCGAACGACATCGCGTACACCGGCGTCTGTTCGCCGGCATTGGCCTTGGCGTCGCGATCGTAATAGCTCACCGTCACCGGCCAGCGGGTCATCGCCTTCATCGCCTCGTCGTTGATCGACGGGTCGGGCGAAGCGGCTGCGCCGTCGCCTTTGATCGGCTGTCCGATCACCGTCAAGGTGTTGTACACCTTCTCGCCGTTGTCCGAGCCGTCGTAGACCGACAGGTTCAGCAGCGACTTGCCGGCGCGCGCGGCTTCGATGATGCGTTCGATCTGCTCGGTCGGAAAAACCGTGGCGCCGTCGAGCTGGAATGTCTTCTGCACCGGCTGCTTCAGCTTCACCGTAATGTGGTCACCGGTGCGCTCGGCGATGCCGTCGACGTCGCTCTCCTTGGAGTCGTCCATCCGGGTGCCGATCTTGAACCGATAGCTCTTGCCGGCGGCGTCCTCCCAGCTCGACGAACGCAGGTCGCTCAGCGTGTTCTTGCCCTCGCCGCTTTCGATCTCCGACACCTGGCGAAAATCCGAGGTGTAGCCTTCGCAGGCATTGCCCGAGAAGTTGTACAGGATGCGACCGCGTACCGTACTGACCGAGGCGTTGTTGCGGGTTTTCAGAAGGCTGAGATCGTACAGCGCCTGATGCGGCAGAAAGTTGATCGCCGGACCGGCAACCGCCGCCGATCCGGTGGAGATGGCGAGCGCTGCCACGATTGCGAGCAGTCCCCGGCTCGATCGCGTCGTCTGTCGTGACACGGGCATGTCGTCTCCCTGAGAGCGGTCCGATTAGAATAGGTGGCGGCCGAAGTGGCCGCAACGTCTGCGACTTTCTGGACCATCGGATTGCGGTGAAATAACGGAGCGATTGCCGTGATGCGCGATCGAACGGAACCGGCCCCTGCAGGTCTCGCAAGGCCGGACGGCGCCAGCCGGCGTCGCGGCTTACTTGCAACAGGGGCCGCAATCGGCCAAACAGGACCGCCCGGCGGCACGCGCCGGCGAAACGCGAAAAGCAATGGGGATCGGCATGACCGGGGTGATCGAGCAGAAACTGACCGCGCAGGGCATCGTGTTGCACGAGCCGGCGAGCCCGGTCGCCAACTACGTCGGCTTCGTCCGCACCGGCAATCTGCTGGTGGTATCGGGGCAGGTCTGCTTCGACGCCGAAGGCAAGCTGGTCGCCAAGGGCAAACTCGGTGCCGACGTCTCGATCGAACAGGGCAACGCTGCCGCGCGGGCCTGCGCGATCAATCTGCTGGCGCAGCTCAAGGCCGCGCTCGGCGATCTCGACAAGGTGGTGCGCGTGGTGCGGCTCGGCGGCTTCATCAACTCGACGCCGGATTTCGTCGACGGACCCAAGGTGATGAACGGCGCCTCCGACCTGATGGTCGCCGCCTTCGGCGACAAGGGCCGCCACGCCCGCACCACGGTCGGCGTCGCTTCGCTGCCGGCCGATGCGGCGGTCGAGGTCGAGGGCCTGTTCGAAGTCGCCTGATCAGGAAGCACTGCGATGCGCGCGTCCGACTGGCTGACCGCCCGACCGGTCGCGCATCGCGGCCTGCACGACCGTGCCCGCGGCATCGTCGAGAACATGCCCGGTGCGGTCGACGCGGCGATCGCCGCAAACTTCAGCATCGAGGTGGACATTCAACTCACCGCAGACGGTGAAGCGATGGTCCACCACGACGACGATCTCGGCCGGCTGACCGACGGCGACGGCGCCCTGCTCCGGATGACCGCCGCGCAGCTCCGGCAGGTGCCGTTCAAGGACACGCCCGAGCGGATGATGTCGGTCGGCGAGCTGTGCGATCTCGTCGCCGGCCGCGTGGCGCTGGTGATCGAGCTGAAGAGCCATTTCGACGGCGACCGCAAGCTCGTGCGCCGGCTGCTTCAGGTGCTGGACAGCTACAACGGACCGGTCGCGGCGATGTCGTTCGATCCCGACCAGGTGCTGGCGCTGCGCCAACTCGCGCCCAAGCTGACGCGCGGCATCACCGCCGAGCGCAGTTACGACGACGCCTATTGGGCCGGGCTCGGCGAGGCGCAGCGCGACTCCATGGTGGCTCTGAAGCATGGGTTCAAAACCCAGCCGCATTTCGTCGCCTATCGGGTCGACGACCTCCCCGCCCCGGCGCCGTGGATCGCACGCAATCTGTTCGGCTGCACGCTGCTGAGCTGGACGGTGCGTACGCCGGAGCAGTGCGCGCGCGCCGCTCGCCACGCCGACCAGATGATCTTCGAGGGCTTTGTTCCGCAAACGTGACCGCGGCCGGTCTTGAAGCGCGATCGGGAAATGCCCAATCTGTTGCCATGATCGCCTGCGCTTGCATTGTTGGTTCGGCCGTTTGACGGGCTCGTCGGACATCACGCTCGAAGCGGTGCCGTCGGTGGATGCAGTCGCCGCCGCCGAATGGGACGCCTGCGCGCGTTCCGGCGTCCTCGTTCCTGATCCGAACCCGGCCGGCGCTCTCGGCAGCGACTGCACCGCCGCGAGAGCCGCGTACAATCCCTTCCTCAGCCATGCGTTCTTCGCCGCGCTCGAACAATCGCGGTCGGCGAGTGCCCACACCGGCTGGGGACCACGGCATCTGATCGCCCGGCAGGATGGTGAAATCGTCGGCATCGTGCCGTGCTATCTGAAAGCGCACTCGCAGGGCGAGTACGTGTTCGACCGCGGCTGGGCCGACGCCTATGAGCGCGCCGGCGGCAGCTACTATCCGAAGCTGCAGGCCTCGGTGCCGTTCACGCCCGCGACCGGGCCGCGCCTGCTGATCCGCGATGGCGTCGATCCGGCGCGCGTCGGCGGCGCGCTGGTGAACGGTCTGATGGCGCTGTGCGATCTCAGCAAGGCCTCTTCGGTCCACGTCACCTTCGCACGCGAGAGCGAGTGGCGCTTCCTCGCCGAGCGCGGCTTCCTGCAACGCACCGACCAGCAGTTTCATTGGCACAATGCCGGCTATGCCGGCTTCGACGATTTCCTGGCGACGCTGAACTCACGGCATCGCAAGGCGATCAAGCGCGAGCGGCGCGACGCGGTGGGAAGCGGCATCACCATCCACCACCTCACCGGCGCCGACATCACCGAAGACGCCTGGGACGCGTTCTTCTCCTTCTACATGGAGACCGGCTCGCGGAAATGGGGTCGGCCGTACCTGAATAGGGAGTTCTATTCCCTGATCGGCCAGAGCATGAGCCAGGACGTGCTGCTGGTGATGGCCAAGCGCAACGGCCGCTGGATCGCCGGCGCGATCAACTTCATCGGCGGCGACACGCTGTTCGGTCGGCACTGGGGCGCCATCGAGCATCACCCGTTTCTGCATTTCGAGATCTGCTACTATCAGGCGATCGATTTCGCGATCACCCGCGGCCTCGCCGTGGTGGAGGCCGGCGCGCAGGGCGAACACAAGATCGCGCGTGGCTATCTGCCGCAGACCACCTACTCGGCGCATTTCATCGCAGACCCGGCGCTGCGCCGGGCGATCGCCGACTATCTGAGACGCGAGCGGATGGTCGTCGACGAGATGGGACGCGAACTGGCCGAAGCCGCTCCGTTCAAAAAAGGTAACCTCACCGATCCGGCTTGACCGGCCCGTGCACGGCGGACGACAATCGCGCCGCCAAGTCCGGAGCAACCATGACCGCTTACGATTCAGAGAATATTTTCGCCAAGATCCTGCGCGGCGAAATCCCGTGTCACAAAATCTACGAAGACGATCATGTCTTCGCTTTCCTCGACATCATGCCGCGTTCGACCGGCCATACGCTGGTGATTCCGAAGGCACCGGCTCGCAATATTCTCGATATCACGTCCGAAGATTTCGCCCATGTGGCGCGCGGCGCCCACAAGATCGCCCACGCGGCGATGAAGGCGTTCAAGGCCGACGGCATCGTGGTGCAGCAGTTCAGCGAGCCGGCCGCCGGCCAGGTCGTCTATCATCTGCACATGCACGTGATGCCGCGCCACGACGGCGTGCCGCTGCTGCCGCCGGCCTCGCGCAAGGAAGAACCCGCCGTACTCGAGCAACATGCAGCACAACTGAAGGCGGCGCTCGCCCAGGGCTAGGCTCCGGCCCTCCCTCCGACCTGCCTGTGATGCCTGAGCAACCGTAACGCCCGATGTTCGTTGCAGGCTGGAAGCTGACGACGGAAGCCGGCCGCCGCGACGGCGCCATCCGCGAACGAGGCAACAGAGATGATCGCGCTGGTCAGTTTTGTGTCGGGACTGGTCGCCCTCGTCGTCGGTGCTGAACTCCTGGTTCGCGGCGCCTCGAAACTGGCGCTGTCGTTCGGGATCTCGCCGCTGGTGGTCGGGCTGACCGTGGTGGCGTTCGGCACGGGATCGCCGGAACTGGCGGTCGCGATTCAGGCGGCGATGGCCAACCAGGCCAACATTACCGTCGGCAACGTAGTCGGCAGCAACATCTTCAATGTGCTGTTCATTCTCGGCCTGTCGGCGCTGATCACACCGCTGATCATCAATCGGCAGTTGATCCGCCAGGAAGTGCCGATCATGGTCGGGACGTCCCTGCTGGTCGCCGCGCTGGCCTGGGACGGCACGATGTCCCGCCTCGACGGATTGATCCTGGTCTGCCTGCTGGCGGTCTATACGGGCTTTCTGATCGTGCAGAGCCGGCGCCAGGAGGCCGGCTCTGATGCTGCCGAGCCGGCGACGGAGGACTCGGGGCCAGGTTGGGATTCGAAGCTGCCGGTGCAGATCGCGCTGATCGTTATCGGCTTGGTCATGCTGGTCTTCGGCGCGACCTGGCTGGTCGATGCGGCGATCACGTTCGCAAGGCTGTTCGGCGTCAGCGAGATGGTGATCGGCCTGACCATCGTCGCGGCCGGCACCTCGCTGCCGGAGGTCGCGACCTCGATCATGGCCGCGGTCCGCGGCCAGCGCGACATTGCCGTCGGCAATGTGGTCGGCAGCAATATCTTCAATCTACTCGGCGTGCTCGGCGTGTCCGCCGCCGTGGTGCCGGGCGGGCTCTCGATCGCGCCGGCGATGATGGCGTTCGATATCCCGGTGATGATCGCGGTGGCGATCGCCTGCCTGCCGATCTTCTTCACCGGCAACCTGATCGCACGGTGGGAGGGCGCGCTGTTTCTGGCAATGTATGTCGGCTATACCGTCTATCTGGTGATGGCTGCCCAGCAACACGATGCGTTGTCGACCTACGGCTTCGTGCTCGGGACCATCGTTCTTCCACTCTGCGCGCTGACCGTCGCAGTCATCGCCTGGCGCGAGTGGCACGCCGGACGGCAAACGCGTTGACCAACGCCGGAGAGCTGGATCGCAGCGTTCACGCTGCGCCGCCCGTTCTATTACTTGGCCATCGAATGCACGCAGCGGTCGGGCTTGAGGTCGATCAGCGGCGTGCCGTCGAGGCAGTCGAGGCCGCGCACCAGCACGGTCGCACCCTCGATCCCGACCACGGCCACCGAGGAAATTCCGATCGGATTCGGCCGCAGCGGCGAGCGCAGCGCGAACGTGCCGCGCGGGCCGTCGATGCCGTGACCGCGCTGGATCACCAGATCGCGGCGCGACAGATGCAGCCAGTACACCACCTGCGCCTGGGCGAACTTGTCGAGTCCCTGCAGCGCCTGGGTCCACGGCTCGAAGATCTCCAGCCGGCACACCGGCCCGTCGGGAGCACCCTGCCGCGGCGTCTCGCCGCGCGAGGTCCAGGGCGTGCGGATGCGGCCGATGAAGATCAGGCCGGCATCGGTCGGCGGCGGCGCCTCGACCACAACCTCGCCTTCACGGATCTCGCCCCTGTCGGTCATCATCCTTCGCCCTCTGCCTGACGGCCCGGTGTAGCGCGAAACCGGTTCGGTTTCATCGCCACCAAAGTTGGCCGAGCAGCAGCACCACCTCGCCTGCCACCACGCCGGCGAAGATCGAGCGACGCGCCACCAGAAACACCGCGAAGCCGGCCGCAACCGATCCGTAGCGCAACAGTGGCGACACGCTGGCGAGCGCACCAGGCGGCACGAACAGGATCTGGGCGATCACGCCGGCGAGGATCGCGGTGGCGACCGCGCGGACCCAGATCAGCAGCTCGGAGCCTTCGTCGATGCCGCCGCCGAGCAACAGCCCAAGCATCCGCCAAACTTCGTTCGGCAGCACGCCGGCCAGCACCAGCACCAGCAGCGCCTGCCAGTCGCCGATGAAATTGCTCATGCCCGCCTCCGCCGCCGCAGCCTGTGCACGCCATAGGCGATGGTGCCGGCCGAGACGCCGCTGATCAGCACGTCGACCCCGGTGTGCAGCAGCGCCACCAGCGGAAACAGCGCCAGCCCGAGTACCAGCGCGACGACATCGGCGAGTTCGCGGCAGTTGCGCGCGGTCGACAGCAGAAACGCCAGCGGCGTCAGCAGCAGGATCGCGGCGCCGAACGATCGCGGCAGGTTGGCCGCCAGCAGAAAACCGATCACATTGGCGATCAGGCACACCGCGATCAGTCCGGAGCCGAGCCCGTTGGCGAAGGCGATCCGCCGCTCGCGCGGCACCTGCGGCAGCAGCCGGAAACATTCCACCCACATCGTCACCGCGACGAAATGCGCCGGCAGCACGAGCTGGCGCAACTTGGTTGTCGGCGTCTTCAGCATCGGCAGCACCGACACCACCATCGGAAACAGCCGGATCGCGCTCACCGTCACCGCAATCGCCGCCTGCACCGGTGTCGCCCCCGAGCCGAGCGAGGAGATCAGGATGATCTGCGCCGGACCGGCCCACACCAGCACGGTGCTGAGCAGCACCCAGCCGAGGCTGAATTGGCTGTCGTGCGCGAGCGCGCCGATCCCGATGAAGGTGGCGAACAGCACCAGCGTCAGCACCGTGGTGCCGGCGGCGATCAGGCCGCGCAGGAAGGCGCGCAGCGGTGTCTGCCATTGCGGAGAATCGAGTGGCGGCGGCACGAACAGATTCCAGAACGGGTGAAGCGGCGGCGCATAACGGGCGGGAAACGCCAGACGGTCAAGGCCCGTTGCCGCGGCTCTGTTCTGCTGAACGCTATCCGGGCCTGCCGCGATTGCGCAGCACCAGACAGGCCTGCCCCGCTCTCCGGATCTGCCTGCACAGATCGTCGGCCTCGGCGCGCGTGTCGGCGCCGATCCGCACCTGATAGAACGGCCGGGTGCCGCGGCTGCGGAACACCGCGCTCAACAACGTCGGGTCGCGCTCGCCGATCACACCGCTCAGCCGCGTCATCGCCCGCGCATAGCTCGCCAGCGCGCGGTTGCGATTGAAGCCGGCGGCAAGCTGCACGCCCCACGGCCGATCGGCGCCGAGCTTCACGCGCTGTTCGAGCTCGGCAACGAACGGATTCGGCGCCCGTGTCAGAAGCGCCATCAGGGTGCGGCAGTCGGCGTCCGTTTTGGTCTCCGGCAGCTTCGCCGCCCGTCCCGCCTTTGCCCAGTCCTCGACCGAACTGCCGGTGATCGCAAACACGTAGTCCCTCGTCTGCAACGGCATGCCGCCGGTGCCGGCGAGCCACTCCTGCACCCGCCGCGGGCCGGCATTGTAGGCGGCCGCAGCGAGGCCGAGATTGCCGAACTGATCGCGCAGCTCCTTGAGGAATTCGGCCGACTTCGGCAGCGCCTGCACCGGATCGAACGGATCGAGCAGCCGGCGTTCGCTGGCGGTGCCGGGCATGAACTGCGCGATGCCTTGCGCGCGCTTGCCGCTCCGCGTCACGGGTCCGACGGCATCGGGCTGAAACCGGCTCTCCTGCCAGATCACCCGGGCGAAGAACTCCAGCGGCAAGTCGTGCGCCTTGGCGGCGGACTCGATCATCAGGCAGATCGACTCGCGGGTGCCGGGGTCGGTCGGCTTGTCCGCTTTGTCCTGCGGCTGCCCGGCAGGCTTCGCTTCGTCGGCGCGAGCGGGCATCTTCGTCTCTGTCGCAGCTCCGGTCTCGGCGGGCGCGGATGCAGCCGGAGCGGATCGATCCGGCTGGACCGCCGGCGTCTCCTCGGCACGCGCCGCTGCCAGCCCGAGCAGAGCGATGCCGCAGACGACTGCGACATGGTCGCTCCATCGCCTCCCGGTCATCCACGGCTCCCCTTCACAGGCGCATCCTTGACTCACTCGGGCAACGGGCTAGCAATCGAAAAACCCTCGCGCAACGGGAACGCAGGATGGCCGAAACCGATCCACTTGCCGGCTTCGCGGCAGGCGACGACGTACCGATCCAGTATATCGCGCGCACCCGCGCTTATTATCAGGCGATCGGCTACGACGTGCCGTATCGCTGGGCGCACCACACCGGTTCGCCGTTCGCCCCGTTGGCAAGGCCATTGGCACGATCCCGTGTCGCGCTGATCACCACCGCTGCGCCTTACGATCCCGCCAAGGGCGATCAGGGCCCCGGCGCGGCCTATAACGGCGGCGCAAAATTCTATCAGGTCTATGACGGCGACACCTCGCGCGATCACGACCTGCGCATCTCCCACATCGCCTACGACCGCACCCACACCACCGCCACCGACAGCGGCACCTGGTTTCCGCTGCCGCAGCTTCGCCGGCTGGCGAACGAAGGCCGGCTTCTGCTCGCGCCGCGCTTCTTCGGCGCGCCGACCAACCGCAGCCATCGCGTCACCATCGAGACCGACGCGCCCGAGATCCTGGCGCGCTGCAAGGCCGATGGCGTCGACGCCGCTGTGCTGGTGCCGAACTGCCCGGTCTGCCATCAGACCGTATCGCTGGTGGCGCGCCATCTCGAAGCCGCCGGTATCTCCACCGTGGTGATCGGCTGCGCCAAGGATATCGTCGAGCACGCCGCAGTGCCGCGATTTCTGTTCAGCGATTTCCCGCTCGGCAACTCCGCCGGTAAACCGCACGACGAAACGTCGCAGACCTTCACCCTCGATCTCGCGCTGCGACTGCTGGAATCCGCGCCGGCGGCCCAAACCACGGTGCAGTCGTCGCTGCGCTGGAGCGATGATCACCGCTGGAAGCGCGACTACAACAACGTCGCCAATCTCAGCGCCGAGGACCTGGCGCGGCGCCGTGCCGATTTCGACGCCCAGAAACAACGTGCTCGCGGACTGCGCGACGGCGTTGCCTGAAACGCACGCCCTTACCTCATTGCCTCCGTGCGGCGCTAAGCCTCGTCTTTCCGGCAATTGCCTGGCCGACCCGTTGGACTAAAACGTCGATTCGAAACGCCACGAGCGGCCGCGGTATCGATACCGCGGGTTCCGTTTCGCCAGAGGACGACGACCATCAAGCGCAAGCAACCCAAACAGCGTCGGCCGAAGAAGAAGCATCACGGCGGCAAGGCCGGCCTGCGCCCGTCCGCCGAGACGCTGACGACGGTGCCTGACGACGCTGCGGTCGCGTCGCCACGTACCGAGGACGCGCCGGCTTCGACCGCAGCCGTGCCGGCGCCGGCTGCCGCTGATGCGCGCCCGGCCTCACCTCCCGCAAGGCCGCAGGCTGCGGCCAAGCCGCCGCACGGCTCCAGACCGAAACCACCCCAGGTCAAGGCAGCGAAACCGGCGCGCGGCGCCGGGCAAGCTGCGCCCGCCCCCGCAGCCGCGCCCGCTGCGCCACGTCCGGCTGCGGCACGCTCCGGTTTTTCACCGCTGACCATGCTGCTTGGTGCCGGCGACAGCCTGATCGAGATGCTGCGCAACCGTCCGCAGCGGCTGCTGTTGTGGATCCTCGGCCTGTACGGAACGCTGTGGTTCGTCAGCGCGATCAGCTTCCCGGGGCTGCCCGCGGTCGGCTACGAAATGGCGCTGTTCGGCAACGAGTTGCAGGGCGGCTACTGGAAATACCCGCCGCTGGCGCCGTGGCTGACCGAATTGGCCTCGCTTGCCACCGGCCGATGGAACGGCGCACAGCTCCTGCTCGCGCTCGGCTCGGCGCTGATGACGCTGGCGCTGTTGTGGCGGCTCGGCGCTGCGGTCTTCGGCGACAGCGGCGCCACGCTCGCGGTGGCGCTGACGATCCTGATCGGCTGTTTCGGGCCGCAGGTCACCGCCTTCGATCCCGCGATCGCAAGCCTTCCGTTCGCGGTCGCGGTGGTCTTGCTGTATCGCAAGGCGGTGTTCGAGGACGCCCGCTCGAGCTGGATCGGGCTCGGCGTCGCCGCCGCGTTGATGATCGCCGCCAACCATGCAGGCGCGGCGTTGATCCTGGTCCTGATCGGACATTTGCTGCTGACCGCCGATGGCCGCCGCCGACTGTTGTCGGCCGGGCCGGGAATCGCGGCAGTCGCCTGCTTCATCGTGCTGCTGCCGCATCTGATTTGGCTGGCGCAGCCCAACGGCTCTCCGCCCGTCGCAGCTCCCGACGGTCCGCTGTGGCCTCGGCTCGGGGCCGCCTTCGCCTTCGTGTTCAGTCAGGTCGGCCTCAATCTTGGGCTGGTCGCTGTGGCGGCTCTGGCGTTGCTCCCGCGGATGCCGCTGCAAGGCGAACCCGCGACTGTCGACATCACCCCGCCGAGCCGTTTCGATCGATCGCTGCTGC
>NZ_QPFS01000045.1:0-34451 GCF_010906995.1 Rhodopseudomonas sp. WA056
ACCGGCGACACGCCCCGTCCCTAGCCCCTGCCCCGCCGATCTGCTAAAGCGCGGCGTAATCCCCAAAACCCACGAGTTTGCGATGATCCCGCGTTATACCCGTCCGGAAATGGCTGCCATTTGGGAGCCGCTGACCCGCTTCAAGATCTGGTTCGAGATCGAGGCCCATGCCTCCGACGCGCAGGCTGCGCTCGGGGTGATCCCGAAGGAGGCCGCCGAGGCGATCTGGAAGGGCGGCAAGGACGCCGCGTTCGACGTGGCGCGGATCGACGAGATCGAGCGCGAGGTCAAGCACGATGTCATCGCCTTCCTGACCCATCTGGCCGAGTTCGTCGGGCCGATGTCGCGGTTCGTGCATCAGGGCATGACCTCGTCGGACGTGCTCGACACCTGCTTCAACGTCCAACTCACCCGCGCCGCCGACATCCTGCTGGCCGACCTCGACCGCGTGCTGGCGGCGCTGAAGGCCCGCGCCTTCGAGCACAAGATGACGCCGTCGATCGGCCGTTCGCACGGCATCCACGCCGAACCGGTAACGTTCGGCCTGAAGATGGCCTACGCCTATGCCGAATTCAGCCGCGCCCGCGACCGTCTGGTCGCCGCCCGCAAGGAAGTGGCGACCTGCGCGATCTCCGGCTCGGTCGGCACCTTCGCGCATATCGATCCGCGGGTCGAAGAGCACGTTGCGAAAGCGATGGGCCTCGCGGTCGAGCCGGTGTCGACGCAAGTCATTCCGCGCGACCGCCACGCGATGTTCTTCGCGGTGCTCGGCGTGATCGCCTCGTCGATGGAACGGCTCGCCACCGAGATCCGCCACCTGCAGCGCACCGAAGTGCTCGAGGCCGAGGAGTATTTCTCCGAAGGCCAGAAGGGCTCGTCCTCGATGCCGCACAAGCGCAACCCAGTGCTGACCGAGAACCTCACCGGTCTTGCCCGCATGGTGCGCGCCTATGTGATGCCGGCGATGGAGAACGTGGTGCTGTGGCACGAGCGCGATATCTCACACTCCTCGGCCGAGCGGATGCTGGCGCCCGACGCCACCGTGACGCTGGACTTCGCGCTGAATCGTTTGGCCGGCGTGATCGAGAAGCTGGTGGTGTATCCGGAGAACATGACCAAGAACCTCGACCGCCTCGGCGGCCTGGTGCATTCGCAGCGGCTGCTCACCGCACTGACCCAGAAGGGCTGCTCGCGCGAGGAGAGCTACAAGCTGGTCCAGCGCAACGCGATGCCGGTGTGGCGCGGCGAAGGCGACTTCCTGACGCTGCTGAAGAACGACCCGGACATGAAAAAGTACATGACCGACGCCGAAATCGAAGAGCAGTTCGACCTCGGCTATCACCACAAGCACGTCGACACCATCTTCAAGCGGGTGTTCGGCGAGAGCTGAGGCGCCGGCAGCGGCAGCGGCAGCGGCAGCGGAGCGTAACGAAAAGCCCCCGTTTGCGGGGGCTTTTTTGTGGCTGCAGCAAACCTGATACTTACGGGACCGGCCGCCCGCTCAACCACCGAGATCTGGTGCAGACCTCGACACGTCATGCCCGGCCTTGTGCCGGGCATCCACGTCTTCAGGCCGATGTACAAGAAACACGTGGATGGCCCGGGACAAAGCCCGGCCATGAAGATCACCAAAGAGCCGTCGCTTACGCCGCTTTGGCGAAGTGCTGGGCGAGGCCCGCGAACAGGCCGCGGCCGTCGGTGCAGCCCATGATGTCTTCGACGTGGTTTTCCGGATGCGGCATCATGCCGAGCACGTTGCCGCGCTCGGAGACGATGCCGGCGATCGAGGCGGCGGCGCCGTTGATGTTATGGCTCTCGCCGACTTCGCCTTCCGGCGAGCAGTAGCGGTACAGCACCCGGCCGTCGCCTTCGAGCCGCTTCACGGTGTCTTCGTCGGCTTCGTAATTGCCCTCGCCGTGCGCCACCGGCACCTTGATCACCTGGCCGGCGGTGTAGCCGCGGGTGAACGGGGTGTCGTTGCGCTCGACGCGCAGATGCACGTCGCGGCAGATGAACTTCAGCCGCGCATTGCGCATCAAGACGCCCGGCAGCAGGCCGGACTCGCACAGGATCTGAAAGCCGTTGCAGACGCCGAGCACCAGGCCGCCATCAGCGGCGAACTTGCGCACCGCGTCCATCACCGGCGCCCGCGCCGCGATCGCGCCGCAGCGCAAATAATCGCCATAGGAGAACCCGCCCGGGACGACCACGAGATCGGTGCCTTTCGGCAGCTCGGTCTCGGCGTGCCACACCATCGCGGCATCGTTGCCGGAGACCAGTTTCAGCGCGCGCGCCATGTCGCGCTCGCGATTGATGCCGGGGAAGACGAGGACGGCGGATTTCATGCGGTTTCCGTTAGCGCGTGGAGGGGCAGTGGACGATCGCGTCGATGGCGATGATCACGCGGACATCGTCGGCGCGTCGTTCAATTCGAGACGGTGCTCGATGTGTTCGAGCCGGCCGTCATAGCGACCGAGGATTCCATAGACGTTCTGGACGTCCTGTTGCATGGAGATCAGATAGCCACGCATGGCGTTCATTTCAGATTTCAGCTCGTCGACCTTGTGGTCGACCTTGTCCAATCTCTGCTGAACCTGCTTGAGCACTTCAAAAATCAACTCGTTGCTCACGTCGGCCATGACCTAGTCTCCGGAGACTAACCCTTTACCTCGATAGCATAATTCTCG
Organism: Rhodopseudomonas sp. WA056; assembly: GCF_010906995.1. Taxonomy (NCBI): domain Bacteria; kingdom Pseudomonadati; phylum Pseudomonadota; class Alphaproteobacteria; order Hyphomicrobiales; family Nitrobacteraceae; genus Rhodopseudomonas; species Rhodopseudomonas sp. WA056. The sequence goes on from NZ_QPFS01000045.1 coordinate 2,688, forward strand.
ATCACGGTGTTGGCCAACAGCTTGTCGGCGGCGTCCTTGAGGGCGGCTTCGGCCTTGGCCTTGTCGGCGGCGCCGTCGAGCTCGATGTCGAACACCTTGCCCTGGCGCACGCTGGCGATGCCGGCAACGCCGAGCGACTTCAGCGCGCCCTCGATCGCCTTGCCTTGCGGATCCAGGATCCCGTTCTTCAAGGTAACAGTGACTCGTGCCTTCATGGTCGCCTCGATGATCCCCTCGTCATGCCGGTCAGAGCCTCCGCCCCATCCGTCATTCCGGGGCGCTCGCGCACCGCGAGCGAACCCGGAAAATCTCTCTTGGTAACAACTTCTGGATTCCGGGTTCGCCGCTGCGCGGCGCCCCGGAATGACATCGCTTGGAAACGCGCTCGCGCGCGCCGCCCTAGCTTCAGCCCTTCACCAGCACCGGGCCGGAGCCGACCGGGCGCTCGTTCTCCATCAGGATGCCGAGACGCTTGGCGACTTCGGTGTAGGCCTCGAGCAGGCCGCCGAGATCGCGGCGGAAGCGGTCCTTGTCGAGCTTCTCGTTCGACTTGATGTCCCACAGTCGGCACGAATCCGGCGAGATCTCGTCGGCGACGATGATGCGCATCATCTCGGCCTCGAACAGCCGGCCGCACTCCATCTTGAAGTCGACCAGCCGGATGCCGATGCCGAGGAAGAGACCGGTGAGGAAATCATTGACGCGGATCGCCAGCGCCATGATGTCGTCGATCTCCTGCGGCGTCGCCCAGCCGAACGCGGTGATGTGCTCTTCCGAGACCATCGGGTCGTTGAGCTGGTCGTTCTTGTAGTAGAACTCGATGATCGAGCGCGGCAGCTGGGTGCCCTCTTCGATCCCGAGCCGCTGCGACAGGCTGCCGGCGGCGACATTGCGCACCACCACCTCGAGCGGCACGATCTCGACTTCGCGGATCAGTTGCTCGCGCATGTTGAGGCGGCGGATGAAATGGGTCGGCACCCCGATGTCGTTGAGGTGCTGAAACAGGTACTCGGAGATCCGGTTGTTGAGGACGCCCTTGCCCTCGATCACCTGGTGCTTCTTGGCATTGAACGCGGTGGCGTCGTCCTTGAAGTGCTGAATCAGAGTTCCGGGTTCCGGACCTTCATACAGCACCTTGGCCTTGCCTTCGTAAATGCGACGTCGCCGGCTCATGGGGATGTACCGTGTTTTGTTGAAATCCATCGGGTGGTGGGCTCCGTCTGACGAAAGCGGCCCACGGCGGAGCTGCCGAAAAGGCCAGGAACAGGAAACAGAACGAGAACCCAGCCTCGCTGCAACCTAGCTGATTGGCCCCCCCGATACAATCGATCCGGCCGGGTGGCCCGGGAGTTTTACCCCTCGCCGTGCGCCATTGTGGCAGTTGTCTTCACCGGCGGCTCTGGATATCTAGGCATCGAACCCGCCCACCGCAAACCGGCCGTTGGTCGGCCTACATGATCGGAACCGCAGACATGACCACTTTCGACAAGCGCGAGGAAGGCTTCGAGAGGAAGTTCGCGCTCGACGAAGAGCAGAAGTTCAAGGCCGAGGCGCGGCGCTCCAAGCTGCTCGGCCTTTGGGTCGCCGACAAGCTCGGCCTGTCCGGCGATGCCGCTGCCGCCTACGCCAAAGAAGTGGTAGTGGCCGACCTCGAAGAAGCCGGCGACGCCGACGTGGTGCGCAAAGTCACCAAGGATCTCGCCGACAAGGGCATCACGCTGCCGGAAACCGAGCTGCGCGCCAAGATGACCGAACTGTACGCCCAGGCGGTCCAAGAGGTGAAGGCCGGAATTTGACGGGTTCCCGCCGGCCGCTGGGGCGGCCAGCCCCTGATTGCTCAATCGAATTTCAAATGCCCGGGCCTGTCCCGGGCATTTGTGTTTTCGGCGCCGGGCGCCGGGCCAAAACACGGGCGATGGTGTCCCGCTCTGCGACAGCCCGCCTGGCGCGGATTAACGTTCGGCACGCAGACGGAACAAAGCGGCGACGAATCGCTGCGAATCGGGCTTTCCGGCGCGGCTAACGCTGCAAGTTGTGCGTCCGCCTTCCCACTCACACCAATGCTGGAAGCGTCCCTCGCTTAAGGCGGTGAAACGGGGCGGAAGGGTTAACATTCCAGTCGAACGATCTGGACGCGGCGCGGGGCGACGGCCGCGACGGCGGCCTCCCCACATGATCCCCCGTCAGAGCCGGGGCGTGGCTCCTCCGGAAGCGCTCGCGGCGACGTCGTCCTTACCCTGTCATTATTTAGGTATATATTCTTATATTGGATTGATGCCCTGCTTTGACCGGAGCCCAACATGCCCTTCCCGGTTTTTCGCTCCCCCATTCGTGTGCTCGACTCCTCCCTCGACCGGCTGGTGCTGGCCACGCTCGACGACGGACCGCCGCCGGTCCCTGGCGGCCGTCCGAAGGGCTGCAAGCGGCTGCATACCAATGCCAAGGTCGCCCATGTGCGCCGGCTGATCGAACAGACCTCGCTGACCTACAAGGAGATCGAGGCGAAGACGAGCGTCAGCGCCGGCACCGTCGGGCGCTGGAAGCGTGAGTTCAACTGGACGCGTCACCCATTGGCGCCGCGCGCCAGCGACACCGTGCCGACCGAGCGCGCCGGCCGCCGGCTGAAGCTGCGGATGCTCAGCAGCAAACTGCAGCAGCTTGCCGAACGCTATGTCGACGAGCTGTGGCAGGCGCCGTCGGTCGATCTCAACCGGCTGATCGAGGCCATGGAGGTGCTGAAAATGGCGCGGCTCACTCAAAAAGGTCGCGGCCGCCCCGGCAAACCCGGCCCGGCGCCCCGCACCGAAGAGGACTGGCTCGACCGCGAGCCCGCGATCCGCAAAGCCTTGACCGACATGCGCCACGGCGGCGTCTTCACCACCTGCATCCCCGCCGAAGCCATGGCACTGCTGGACGACGCCTACACCCCGCCGGAGCGGGAGGTGGTGCGGCGAGGGCCGAGGAGGAGGCTGTAAATGAGAACACGACGAACAAATCATGAACAATTTTCGGCCTTCGTTAACTGTTACCAAGTCATGCTGAGGAGCGGAGAAGGCCATGACTGAGACATCGATCGAGTGGACCGACGCTACTTGGAATCCGGTCGCGGGCTGTACGGTTCTTACCGCAGGCTGCACAAACTGCTACGCGATGCGAATGGCGGCCCGCTTGGATGCGATGGGAGTGCCGAAATACGCCGGACTCACCCGGAAGAGCGGCCGTCGCGCCGTATGGACGGGCAAAATCCGATTAGACGAGGCAGCGCTCGGCGCGCCGCGGATGTGGACGAAGCCGCGCAAAGTCTTCGTCAATTCGATGTCCGATCTGTTTCACAACGACGTACCAGTAAACTTCATCCAACAGGTCTGGACCGTGATGCGCGATACTCCGCGTCACACCTATCAAATCCTGACAAAGCGACCGGACAGAATGGCATCCATCTTAAACGGCGCTGATTTTGAATTACTGCCTAATGTTTGGCTTGGCACTAGCGTCGAAGATGATCGCGTAATCCACAGGCTTGACGAAATCCGACGCGTTCCGGCTGAGATCCGATTTGTATCGTTTGAACCCTTGATCGGTTCGGTCGCGGGAGCAGATCTTCGTGACATCCACTGGGCGATCGTCGGCGGCGAGAGTGGACCTTACGCTCGGGATATGCAGGCAGTGTGGGTGGACGAAATCGAAGCGACATGCCGCCGATCGGGCACGGCCTTCTTCTTCAAGCAGTGGGGCGGCAAGAACAAGAAGCTTGCTGGCCGCATTCGACACGGGCGCACTTACGACGAAATGCCGTCCGCTACGATTTAACCGAACAAGTCGCCCTGAACCTGCTTGTTCGACGCGATCTTCCAGAAGCGATGCGCGAGATCATGTCGCGCCGCCAGGGTCAGCCAATAAAGATGCTGCCCCTGCTCCCCAGTGATCAGCTCCATATCCACGGATGGATAGATGCCCAAAGCAGTAATCTTCGACTTCCAGTAGTCAAATACAGCGCGGCGTATGGCTGCATGATTCTGATGCAGATCCACCACATCGCGCCATCCCGGCGCGAACTTATCGAATGCAGACTGCTGCAGTCGGATGTTGAGGCCGAGATTACGCTGCAGGTCCATTTTACTGATGTGCACAAGCATATCGATATAGCGGAACCGCGACAGCTGCTCGACGGCACTAAGGTCGAAGGCAGCCAAGTTGTAAGGATCCAGGAAAGCGAAGTGCAAGCCTTGTGGAGACAGACGATCGCTCAACCTACGGGTCGCCGCAACAGCGTCTCCATCGATCTCAATTACAGGCGCACCGAGCTTCTTTAGCCTATGCGCTGCATAGGCGCGGCGCTGGCCATCAGCATCTGCAATAAAGACCTGCGTGAATGGCGTATTGGTTCGGACGCTTTCTTTCCATGCAGCCACGCAACTACCATCTACATACTCGCCGGTCCGCCTGATACGAGACCGCCCTGGGCCACAGAACAGGTCGATGTAGGTCGCCCCACCCTTGCCGGGCCCAAGCCACTTTCCGCGCACTGCTCTGGAGATATCGATGTAGCGACATAAAGAAATATGTTTGCCTGTCGCCCATTTCCCCACTTCCTCAACCGGAATCCCATCATCGCCGTCAACAAGTTGACCCATGATGCCCCCCAAGCAAATAGACAGTCAGAGAATATCGTTACGGCAAAATTCTGTACCGAGATGGACCAACAATCGATGCCCCCTAAGGCAAGATGTTCTCGTCCTATCTGCTAACCCCACCCCTATTCAGCAACGTCATCAGCCGCTCGACTGAAAAGCCTTCCAGTTTGTAGTTTCGCAAGGCCGAGACCTTGGGCTGGTTGATCCCGAGCCGCACGGCGGCGGTAGCTTGACTCAAACGAACGCGGTCGATCACCGCGTTCAAAGCATGGGCAAGCCTGAGCTTGGTCTGCCTCTCCTCTGCGTCGGCCATGCCCAGGTCCGCAAACACATTGCCGCTGCCGCGGGTGATCTCGGCTGCCGTGCCTTTGCTCATGCTTGTCGTAGCCATAGTCAACCTCATCGTCCGCCACACGGTCCTGGACCTTGAGAACCATGATCTGACCTTCAACGCACGTAGTCAGGGCCGGCCGTCATAATACATGATCGTGTACCGATCGCAGCTACTACTTCCCAACAAACAGCCCGTTCAGCTCCGCGCCCTTGGTCGCTCCGGCGAATGCGGTGAACGTGCCCTGCTCGGCGATCTCGCGCGCGGCGCCGAGGAAGCCGGCCCAGGCGCAGCGCGCCAGCGAGCCGCCGACGCTGATGCGGCGGACGCCGAGGTCGGCGAGCATCGGCACCGTCATGCTCGGCTGCGCGATCAGCACGTTGAGCGGCTTCGGCGCCACCGCCTTCACCAGCGTGATAATCTCGGCCTCGGTGGTGACGCCCGGCGCGTACAGGCAATCGGCACCGGCCTCGGCGAACGCCATCAGCCGCGCGGTGGTCTTGGCGAGATCGCGCTCGCCCTTGAAGAAACCCTCGCAGCGCGCCACCAGCACGACGTCCTCACCCGACGCATCGATCGCCGCCCGCGCCGCCTTGATGCGCTCGGCGGCGAGCGCGTCGTCGTAAAACGGCCGCGCCGGATCGGTGGTCGTATTCTCGATCGACAGCCCGGCAATGCCGGTGGCGATCGCGCGCGTGACATTGGCGGCGACGCCGTCGGGGCTGTCGGCAAAGCCGTTCTCGAAATCGGCATTGATCGGCAGATCCACCGCCGCGCACAGCGTCGTCAGATGCGCCAGCACATCGTCGCAGCCGACCTGATTGTCCGCACGTCCCGCCGACCACGCAAAGCCGGCGCTGGTCGAGGCCAGCGCCTGAAACCCGAGCGACACCAGCGCCCGCGCCGAGCCGACATCCCACGGATTCGGCAGCACGAAGCAGCCGGCTTCGTGCTGCTTGCGAAACGTGGCCCGCTTGGCGGCGGTCGTTATCATCGGCGATCTCCCTGTGGTGTCTGTTGTTGTTGGCCGGACGCTAGCATGGTGCCGGCCGCGGCGTCGAAGCCGCCGACGACAGCGGAAGTGTCCCACCCTGCGACAGCCGCCACCGCGCGCCTTAACGTTCCGAACGCAGCCGGAACAAAGCGGTGACGAATCACAGCGAATCGGGCTGAGCGGGAGGAGGCGGACTGCATCTCGCGCCAAGGCACTGTGATGAACACAAGCGCTGGGCAAGCGCACCCGCTCGCGCGGACGCGACAAGCGACGAAACGTTAACAGATCGCTCGCGGACGCCGGCCGGCTGGAGCGATCGAGGCTGCGCCTTCAAGCTGACCGTCGACTGAATTGTCCCGCTGACGTTGTAGCCGGTCGGCTGCTGAAGCTGCGGCTGTCGGCCCTCGATCTGCCGGACGTTGCTGTTGACGGACTCCAGCCTGCAATCCTTGGCGATCGTACTCCGCAGCAGCTCGCACTCCCGCGTCGCCAGTTGAACACGATCTTGCGTGCCTGATCGAGCTTCTGCGGCAGCTCGTCCTGTGCGCCGCTCCCGGACATGAAGAAGGAGAGCGTAGTCTGCATGCGAACCGGCGTGCCCCGGCCGACAGCGACAGCCGGCGCTGTCTGCGCGGCTACAGGACCGAGCAGCAACACGGAAGCGACCGCTGCCAAAAAAGAATGCTTCAATGGTAACGTGACGCATCTCCTGAAATAAGAAACGGCACGAACCTATCAGCGATGGATCAAGGCGGGATGAAACACTCCGATGGGCGAGACCCCACCGTTCAGTGTAGCCTGCATGAGCGAAGCGACATGCAGGGGGACACCGATCGTCCCCGGGGTGTCGCTGCGCTCACCCGGCTACGCTCGCTGAATTGGATGCTGTCTATGACTGCACAAGATCTCTATTTTGATAGCATTAAGGAACATCGCGGATCGTATTTCGTAGAATATCGACCGCCTAGCAACGGTTTCTCGTTCGCCATTCTTACAATCACTTTTCTTGGCTCCGTTGATTCCGCGAAAGTCATTCAATCAATGGAAACAGAGCTAGCCTTTTGGCTGTCTCGCTATCCAATTCCATTGATGGTCTTCGGGTACGACGAAGCACACAATCCGATTGCCCCAAGAAAGGCAGACGAGACATGCTTGGTCGGATGGATAGCCCCCGGCGGCGGCGATGCCAATCTGTCGTGGAATCTCAATGATCTGAGCAACCATCTCGATTCTGCGCCGGCTCACCCCGACTGGCGAACGATATATTCCGACATACCGTTTAGAACGGGCGACCAGATCAAAGAACATGCACTTCGCCGGCTTCGTGAGCAACGAAAAGGGTTTCTTGTCCTGAAACTGTCGCTTTCAATGTGGCTTGCCGTTATTCCTGCAACGTTTGCCATTGCCGAATTCTTGGGACCACAATGGCTTGGAGCAATCGTACTCGCTTATAGTCTTTGGAAAGCGTGGCGCGTTGCAAGAGAGCTATGGGGGCATTCGACCCCGTCTCCGAGTGCATCCGCCTCCCGAGAAAAGCAACGTAAAATGGATCACTACTTCTACCATTGCGAGCGGAATCCCGGTGGATTCGCGAGACTCGTGCTCGAAAATTTTGACGCCGACGCCAGGGAACGAACGCGCATTGAGGCCGCTCAAATCGCAGCTAACAGTCAATTGAAATAGCTTCCTACAGTAAGGGCTATTGTGAAGCTAACCGGCGGCTAAAAGGCAACGTGCCAACTACCAAATTCAAGATTCTATCTCCTACCCAATCCCCACCACCTCCAACTCCTGCGCGCCCTTCCCCACCACGTCGCCGACGCTCTTGCCGATCAGTAGCCGCGCCACCGGCGATACGAATGAGATCGTGCCCTGCTTCGGATCGGCTTCGTCTTCGCCGACGATGCGGTAGGTCTGGACGCGGCCGTCGGCGCGGCGGAAGGTGACGGTGGAGCCGAACGCGATCTCGTCGGTCGAGGGCGGATCGGGCATCACTTGCGCGGTGCGCACCCTGGCTGCGTAGTAACGCGCGTCCCGCAGCGGGATGGCTTCGGCGCGGCGGCGCTCGTTGACGTCCTCGATCAAACCTGCGGCTTCGAGCGCGGCCTTCGCCTCGGCCAACTGCGCCTCCAGCGCCGCCAGCCCGGCGGCGGTGACGAGGTTCGGATGCGGCGAGATCGGCCGATCCGGCAGCACGGTCTCCGAGGCGGTCTCGGCACTATCTTCCTTGGTGAAAGCGACGCTCAAGTTGAACTCCATTGACGGTCGCCGGACGGCGACCTGACGCAACGACACGGCGCTCCTCGATCAGGAGGCGCGGACCCGTTCGGCAAACTCCCACCAGTGGATCTTGTTCGCCATCCAATTCCAATCCGCCATCGGCGAGGTCGATGGCAGCACATAGATCGATGTCGTTCCGATGCTCTCCTCATAACGCCCGAGGCCGACCCTGCGGCCGACGAACCGCTTCGCAGCTTCCAGACTGGTGAAGGCGAGAAAGTCGGGACGGTTCTCTTCGATCTTCCGTCTGAGAACCACCCGATGTTCCGGCCGTGGCCGAACCTCATGATCGCTTCCGGCCACATCCTTGCACAGGTCGGTCAGGCCGATGCCGAATCTCGTCACTTCGCGAAACTCGTTCGGCGCCAGCTTTCGTGTCGTGAGGCCCGTTTCGCTGAGGACGCTCCAGAACTTGTTCCGGCTGTGCGCATAATAGCTTTGCGCCTTCTCCGACGCACGGCCGGCGGCGGTGCCGCAGAACACGACTCTGAGGCCGCGCTGCAGAACGTCAGGCAAGATGACTTTGGGCAAGCTCACCTGACCTTGCTGGCGCGCCTCCTCCACTCAGTTCGCCCGCGTCCAGGTGGCGGATTTGCAGATCAGGCCGCCCATCGCGCAGCCCTGGGTGGTCAGCGTGCTGCCGGACAGGTTCATCTTGCCGGTGTAGGTCTTGCCGTCCTCCGGATTGAAGGCACTGCCGGCCCAGGCGCCCGGGCCGGTCGGCTTCATGTCGAAGAATATCTTCTGGCCGACCTTGGCAGGGGTCTCGATGCCCGGCTTGAGCCACACCAGCGTGCCGCACACCGCGCCGCCGCAGGGCGCAAACTTGACCTTGGAGGCGCCGGTCTCGCGCAGCCAGGTGCCGCCGACGTCGTCGGCGCGGGCGCCTGTGGTGGCCAGCGCTGCGGCGAGCAGGCCGAGGCCGGTGAGCCATCCCGCGCGGCGCATCGTCGATGTCGTTGTCATGTCCCCTCCCGATTGCCTGTGCTGCGGCGAGCCGCCGCTTGGTACGAAGCGAATCGCAGCCGGGGCGTGAAGTCAATCAGGCGCGCGCCAGCACCGCCTCCAGCCGCGCCAGCACGGCGGCGATGTCGCCGGTGACGTCGGTCGCCGCGACCAGCGCGACGCGATAGTCGCGCGCTTCCAGCCACTCCTTGCGCATCGCCCGGTCGCGGACGATCGCGTCGCTCTCGTCCGGATTGACCAGCTCGATCGCGATGCGGTGCGGGAACGAGACGAAGTCCGGAATGTGGCGGCCGACCGGGGTCTGGCGCTTGAAGGTGCCGGCGAAGCGGCGGTCCTTGCGCAGATGTTCCCACAGCAGCCGCTCGGCGTCGGTCGGGTTGCGGCGGAGCATGCGGGCGAGCCCGCGCAGCGAGCCGCCCTCGGCGTCGGGGCCGCCGGCCGCCGCGCGCTCGGCCAGCAGCGCGCGCAGCCGCGTCGCCTGTTCGCCGTCGAGCACGCCGCCCTTGGCCGGGCCCTTGCGGCCCTCGGCGATCGCCATGATGGCGCCGTGCAGGGTGTGGATGTCCTGCTTGGTGGGATCCATCCGGGTAAAGATGTTGCGCAGGTTCACCAGCATGGTGTCGCGCTTCTCCGGCGGGCGGAGGAACTCGACGCGGTCGAGCTCGGCCACGAGGTTGTCGAAGAACGCCTGCATCTGGTGCTGCGACGCCGGCTCGGAGCGCTCCGGCATCGCGAACGGCAGCGCGCCCCCCGTGGCGTGCTTGAACCATTCGTAGCCCATCAGCAGCACCGCCTGCGCCAGATTGAGCGAGGCGAACGCCGGGTTGACCGGGAAGGTGACGATCCGGTTGGCGAGCGCGACCTCGTCGTTCTCCAGGCCGTGGCGCTCGCGGCCGAACAGGATGCCGGCGGTGACGCCGGTCGCGATCGAGGCGACGATCTCCTGCGCGGCGGCCTCCGGCCCGCGCACCGGCTTGGCCTGGTCGTGGGCACGGGCGGTGGTGGCGAACAGCAGCGCGCAATCGGCTACCGCGTCGGCGACGCTGTCGAACAGCTCCACCGCATTCAGGATGTGATCGGCGCCCGCCGAGGCGCGCGTCGCGGCGATGTTCGGCCAGCCGTCGCGCGGCTTCACCAGCCGCAGCCGGGTCAGCCCGAAATTGCCCATCGCGCGGGCGCACATCCCGATGTTCTCGCCGAGCTGCGGTTCGACCAGAATCACCACCGGGCCGTCGAGCGCGGCCGGGGGCTTGGATCGGTCGGTACCGGAACCGGACATGGGCGTGGTCTTTCAAAAACGGGCGTCCCTCGGAGTGATCCGAGGCGGCGCGGGAGGATCGGGGGAAGCCGCGGCGCGCGGGCCGGACAGCGGCGGCCGCCGCGCCTTTCCGTTGCCAAGGCGGCGGCGATTTCTCAAGCAAATAGTGGATTTGGCTGCCGGTTTGAACCGCTGTGAAGTACGCTTGACACAGCGTGCGCCCTACCCGCTTCCGGTCGCGGCCCGCCTTGTGACGGCGGCGTTGCCGAGCCATGCGGAGCCGCGCTGCGAATCCGTCCAAATTGCCGCCGCATTCGCCTTTCGGCCGGTCCGGCGCGGTGCTATAGCGGGCGCGGCTTTAGTCCAATTCCCGCCCCTTTAAGCGCAGAATCACAAGAAGGCCCGATCCCGCATGGCGAAAATCAAGGTGAAGAATCCCGTCGTGGAACTCGACGGTGACGAGATGACCAGGATCATCTGGCAGATGATCAAGGACAAGCTCATCACCCCGTTCCTTGATGTCGAGCTGATGTATTTCGACCTCGGGATGGAGCACCGCGACAAAACCGATGATCAGGTCACCATCGATGCGGCGAACGCGATCAAGCAGGTCGGCGTCGGCGTGAAGTGCGCCACCATCACCCCGGACGAAGCGCGGGTGAAGGAATTCGGCCTCAAGAGCATGTGGAAGTCGCCGAACGGCACCATCCGCAACATCCTCGGCGGCGTGATCTTCCGCGAGCCGATCATCTGCAAGAACGTGCCGCGGCTGGTGCCGGGCTGGACCAAGCCGATCGTGATCGGCCGTCACGCCTATGGCGATCAGTATCGCGCGACCGACATCAAGTTCCCCGGCCCGGGCACACTGACGATGAAGTTCGTCGGCGAAGACGGCTCGGTGATCGAGCGCGAAGTGTTCAAGGCGCCCGGCGCCGGCGTCGCGATGTCGATGTACAACCTCGACGAGTCGATCAAGGACTTCGCCCGCGCCTCGCTGAACTACGGCCTGATCCGCAACTATCCGGTCTACCTGTCGACCAAGAACACCATCATGAAGGTGTACGACGGTCGTTTCAAAGACATCTTCCAGGAGATCTTCGACAACGAGTTCAAGGCCGAGTACGACGCCAAGGGCCTGACCTACGAGCATCGCCTGATCGACGACATGGTCGCGTCGGCGCTGAAGTGGTCGGGCGGCTACGTCTGGGCCTGTAAGAACTACGACGGCGATGTCCAGTCCGACACCGTGGCGCAGGGCTACGGCTCGCTCGGCCTGATGACCTCGGTGCTGATGACGCCGGACGGCAAGACGGTAGAAGCCGAGGCCGCGCACGGCACCGTCACCCGGCACTATCGCGAGCACCAGAAGGGCAAGGCGACCTCGACCAACTCGATCGCCTCGATCTTCGCCTGGACCCGCGGCCTCGCGCATCGCGCCAAGCTGGACAGCAACGAAGAGCTGGCTCGCTTTGCCGACACCTTGGAAAAGGTCTGCGTGGAGACGGTGGAAGCCGGCGCGATGACCAAGGACCTCGCGCTGCTGGTCGGTGCCGACCAGCGCTGGCTGTCGACCGAGGGCTTCCTCGACAAGGTCGCGCAGAACCTGCACAAGGCGATGAGCGAGACCAAGGCAGCCTGATCGGGCGCAGCGACTGAACAAGCGAAAGGCGCGGGCACGACTCCCGCGCCTTTTTCGTTGGCGGCGCAGTTCATCTATGGTTCGGAGCATCGATCAATGCGCAGCTTCACCGAAAGCCACGGCCAACGCCCATGACCTCACTCCTCACGTTCTGCGCTGCTGCGCTAATGGAGATCGCCGGATGCTTCGCGTTCTGGGCCTGGCTGCGGCTGGGCCAGTCGCCGCTGTGGCTGATCCCCGGCATGCTTGCGCTGGCGCTGTTCGCCTATCTGCTGACGCTGGCCGACAGTCCCCTCGCCGGCCGCGCCTATGCGGCCTATGGCGGCATCTACATTGCCAGCGCGCTGTTGTGGGGCTGGGCGATGGAAGGCAACCGCCCCGACCCATGGGACGTGATCGGCGCCGCGATCTGCCTGGTCGGCATGAGCGTGATCCTGTTCGGACCGCGCTCGCTGCCGGCGTAGGCCGCTTCTCGACCCTGACGCAGCTTGCATTTCATTCCGCACAGCGAACTTCGAGCTTTTCTCGACTCCACGCCGCGTCGTGGCGGTGTCGTCGCCGGGCTTCGGTGTCATAGTGTTGCTCATTGTCACCAGTGGTGTTCAACGGCGGAAGCATGACATTGGAGCACAGGTGGACGGGCGCGATCTCGCAGCTCGATCTGGCTAGCGGCGTTCTGCAACAGCCCGATGGGGATTGGGTCGACGAACAATTGCATCACGGCACCAAGGTGGTCGTCATCCTGCGCGGCGCGATGCGGGCACGGATCGACGGTTGCACCGGCGAGTTCAGCATCGCCGGCCCCACGGTCTGCGTCATCCGCTCGCCGGCCGATGCCTGCGGTCGGCAGATGGTGAGCGCCGACGAGCCACTGCATTACGTGATGGTCAAGGCGGCCCTTGAACCCGGCAGCAAGGCCGAGTCCGCAAGCGATCCGTTGGCGTCGCTGATCCCGATCGATCGGCCCAGCCTGCAATACATCGCGGCGCCCCGCGCGCTGCAGGCGCTGTGCACGCAGCTCGAAGTTTGCCCCTTCGTCGGCGCAGCGCGGGACCTGTTCCTTTCTGCCAAGGCACTCGAGATCCTCGCCTTGGCCTGCGAAGCGATCGAGACCAACTCCGCGATCGAGCCCCCGAGACCGTCACTTGGCGATGTCGAACGCTTGAAGAAAGCCCGCACCATCCTTCTGGAGCGGCTCGGGGCTCCACCGAATTTGCCGGCATTGGCCGCGGCGGTGGGATTGAACACCCGCAAGCTGACGGACGGTTTCCAGGCGGCTTTCGGGACCACCGTGAACGATTTCCTGCAAGACGCACGTTTGAACGAAGCGTATCGGCTGCTGTCGAGCGGCGCCACCAACGTCTCGGAGGCTGCGCATCGCGTCGGCTACACGCCAGCTTACTTCTCGGCAGTTTTCAGAAAGCGCTTCGGGATTTCTCCGCGCGACCTGCTGTAATTCCATTCAGCGAACGCCTGATCCCGCCGCCGGCGTAGAACCTTTGTAATCTTAAGAATTCGTCCGGAAATCAAAAGTCCGACGGCTTGTCGCATTCCTCACAGTCACGCTTCTGTGCCGCGTCCTGGAGGAATATCAAGATGACGACACAGCGCCGCTCCGCCGAACTACACAATTCACGACAGCTCGCGATACGCCGAGGCAGCAGACTCGCCGCCTCGTTGCCGATGAGCGCGCTGCTGTTGGTCGGCGCCGTCATCGAGGATGCACGGGCTCAGGCTACTACACCGACGCCCGCCGTCCCGACGGCGAGCGCGCTGCCTCCGGTGGTCGTGAGCGCACCGAAGCGCAGCAAGCCGAAGCGGGCCGCTGCTCGACCGGCAGCGATCGCCGCGCCGGTAGCGCCTCCCCGCCAGACGTCTCGCCCAAGCACTGCACGTGTTGCAGACGGACCAGGCTATGTGGCTAGGGCCAGCACGACGGGAACCAAGACCAATACGCCGCTGATCGAAACGCCACAGTCGGTCTCGGTGATCAACCGCCAACAGATGGACGCGCAGAACGTTCAGTCGGTGACCGATGCCTTGCGTTACTCGGCCGGCGTCGTAGCGACCACACCGGCGATCTCGCAGCGTTTCGACACGTTCAGCATTCGCGGTTTCGATGCCAGCAGCACCGGAATTCTCCGCGACGGCCTGCGCGGCACGACCGCCCAAGCCTGGCCGAAGACCGAGCCTTACGGTCTCGAACGCGTCGAGATCCTGCGCGGGCCGAGCTCGGTGCTGTACGGTCAGAACACGCCGGGCGGCCTGGTCAACCTCATCACCAAGCGACCGCTCGACACACCGGTTAACGAAGTGATGCTGCAGGGCGGCAGTTTCGACCGGCTGCAGGGGCAGTTCGATCTGAGCGGACCGATCGACAAGGACGGCCAGTTTCTCTACCGGCTGACCGGACTGGCGCGGGATAGCAATACACAGTTCAAGGCGATCCCGGACGACAAGCTGTTCATCGCACCGGCGTTCACCTGGCGGCCGGATATCGACACCACGCTCACCATTCTGACCGACTACAGCTACGAGAAGTTTGGTCCGCCGCGCCCGTACATTCCGATCCAGGGCACGCTGCTTCCGAACAAGAACGGGCAATTGCCGCGCAACCAGTTCCTCGACCAGCCCGGGCTCGCCAACGATCGCACGCAATACTCGGCCGGATACCTATTCGAGCGGCATCTCGACGACACCTTCACGATGCGGTCGAATTTCCGCTACGGCCACGTCGACCTTTTGACCAACACCGCGTCGGGTATGAACCTTGCGGCCGACCAGCGGACGCTCAACCGTGCGCTGTATCAATTCCGCATCGTCGGCGACACCTACGCGTCTGACAATCAGATCCAGGCCGACTGGTGGATGGGCTCGACGCAGTTCGTGTCACTGGCTGGCGTCGACTATCGCCGTTCGACCGAGGACTACTATCTCAACAGCGGTCGCGCTCCGTCGATCGACATCTTCAATCCCGTCTACGATCAACCGATCGGCGTGGCAGCCACACCAAACGCCTCGACGTGGCAGACCTCCGACCAGGTCGGCATTTACGGCCAACAACAGATCAAATTCGACGGACGCTGGGTGTTGAGCCTCGGCGGCCGGCAGGACTGGTCGAACACCGCCACAGATAACCGCCTCAAGAGCTCGACTGCGACGCAGGACGACAAAGCGTTCACCTACCGGGCCGGGCTGGTCTATCTCAGCGACGTCGGCCTCGCGCCCTATATCGGCTATTCAACCTCGTTCAGCCCGTTGCTCGGCACCGACTTCTACGGGCAGCCGTACAAGCCGACCACCGGGCGGCAGGCGGAGATCGGCGTCAAGTACCAGCCGGCGGGAGCGACCAGCTTCGTCACCATGTCGGTGTTCGACCTCTATCAAGAGAACGTGCAGACAACCGATCCGAACAACTCGCTCAATCGTCTTCAGGTCGGAGAGGTGCGGTCCCGCGGATTCGAACTGCAGGGCGTCGCCAATCCGATCGCAGGCCTCAATCTGGTGGCCTCCTACACGCACACCGACCTGACCGTGACGAAGAGCAATAACCTGGTTGAGCTCGGCAACCGCCCAACCGGGCTGCCTGCGGACACCGCATCATTGTGGGGAGACTACACTTTCCAAAGTGGAGCACTCACCGGCTTCGGCGCTGGCTTCGGAACGCGCTACGTCGGGGAGACGTTCGCCGATGCCGCCAACACCATCGGCGTGCCGTCCTACGTGCTGTTCGACGCAGCGCTGCACTACGACCTCGGCCAACTTCACCGCGACTTGAAGGGGATGCGGCTCGCCATCAACGCCACCAACCTCACCAACAAGCAGTACTACGTGAGCTGCTCCACCACGAGCTGCAACGCCGGCTTCGACCGCTCGGTCATAGCCAGCCTTCGCTACCGTTGGTGAGCTTTTAGGAGAAATACAATGCGCTTCATGACTTACGTGGCCCGGACCGCGATCGTTGCGGCGTGGGCGGCAACCATGCCGTGCCCCGCTTCGGCACAAGAGCTGCGGCCCGAGCTTACCCAAACCAACGTTACCTATCGCGGCGAGCATCGCTGGGCGTGGCGGTCGGAGGACGGCGAGACCGGCACCTTGCGCCTCGGCTTCACCGCGCTGCCGAGCGGCGATTATCTGGTCGCCGGCTCGTTGATGCTCGACGACGCCGAACTCGGCGCCGGCGGCTCTGCTCGGTGGCGGGGCGACCGCTTGATCGTCGATCTCATGGTCAGCGGCGGAGTTCGCGCGCAGGCTCCGGACGAGGCCAAGCAACGCCTATTCGCGAACGGAGAAGTGCCGAAGCAGATCGACTCGGCTGGTTTCGCAAGCTTTCGTGCCGAACTGTCGAACACCCTCGACGGTGTCAGCCAGCAATATCAGACCAACGTGGTCACCGGCGGCAAGGTACAAGGGCCCGTCTATCGCAACGGGGCATTGAAGCTGCTGTCGCGGTGATGACGCGCCCGGATCGCTCCGTGCGGCGGCTGTCGGCCCGCCGTATCTGGCGCATGCTGCACCTCTCGCTCGCCCTCACCGTCGGCGCTGCGTTTGCACTGATCGGGGCGAGCGGCGCGATGCTGGTCTTGAAGGAGCCGTTGCTTACACTTGAAGTCGGACGAGAGATCGTCAAACCGCCCCGCATGCCGGGGCGGCCGGACGCAGACGCCGACATGTGGATCGCGCGGGCGAGCGAGCACTATCCCGAGCTGAGGGTGATGGGAGCCAACGCGCCGGGCGCAGGCTTCCTGCCCGGCAACGCGGCGATCGTATTCGGTCGCCAGCCGCCGGGCGATCTCGGCGTGGTGTTCGTGCATCCCCAGAGCGGCGAGCCGCTCGGGCTGTTCGCGTTCGATCAATCGTGGTTCGCAGCGGTGGTGAATCTGCATCGCCGATTGCTGCTGCTGAGTTCGCTAGGCGCCGACGTGGTCGCTTGGTGCGGCATCGGCCTTGCGCTGTCGCTGCTGTCGGGCGTGTATCTGTGGTGGCCGCGGCAGCGAAAATGGTGGCGATCATTCTCTATCGGCTCATCGGCTGCCGGTCGGCGGCATCTCATCGAATGGCATGGCGTGTCGGCCGCATATCTGCTGGCGCCGATGCTGGTGCTGGCTGCAACTGGAGTGGCTCTCACCAAGCCGCAGTGGCTGGGACTGCCCGGCCCGGCACCGGCCAAACCAACGTCCCAGGCGACACCCCCGTCCTGTGCTGCGGGCAATGACCTGAGCGGCGCGTTGAGCGCTGCGGCGCGGGCTCAGCCCGGCAGGCAGATTGTCGGAGTGTTTCTACCGCGAGGCCCCGCCGGCGCTTATCAAATCAGGATGCGTTCACCGGCATCGATCCCCAGCGACCTGACCGTCGAGGTCAGAACAGGATGTGCCACGCCTGTGGTGGAAACGGTTGAAACCGACTCCGCGCTCCGGCGCGAGTGGCTGAACCCACTGCACACCGATCTGCGGCTCGGCCTGCTAGGACAGGCCGTCGTGTTCATCTGCGGCATGGCGTTGCCGGCGCTGTACGCGACCGGGCTGTGGTTGTGGATATGGCGCCGGCGGAACGGCTAAGTCCCTGCGGATACCCGTAGCCGTCTCGATCAGGCCGCTGCGCCGGCCGAAGCCGGGGCCGTGGCGCTATTGATCGCGATGGCGCTGGTCGCTGCATCGCTGCTGGCGGCATCGAAGCCGAGCTTGGCGATCATCGCACGGGCGATTTCGTCTTCGCCCATGATCACCAGATTGGCGCCGTTGCTTTTCAGATGCGCCACTTCCTCGGCCGAATGCGCCCGGGCGACGATCAGGAGGCCGGGATTGACTGCGCGAGCCTTGCCGACGATCTGACCGCTCTCGAACGCGTTGGGGATCGCCACGACCAAACCGCGTGCATGAGCAACATCGGCTTCGTCGAGAATCTCCTGGGCGGCGGCATTGCCGTTGATCGCAGTGACGCTCTCGCGCTGCAGCCGCATCACCCGTTCGTCGTCGTTCTCGATCACCACCAGATCGACCCCGGCGCAGCGCAGCACGGTGCCGACGTTGGAGCCGACCCGGCCGTACCCGACCAGCACGATGTGGCCGCGCGGCGGCGGCGGGGCAGCGGCCGCCGCCGCCAGCTTCGCCGCCTGCTTGGCAGCTTCCGCGGCCGCCGCAACCTTGGCGCTGAAACGATCGAGTAGAACGAACATCAGCGGATTGAGCATGATCGAAATGATCGCGCCTGCCAGCACCAGATCGCGGCCGCGCTCGGGCATCAGGCCGAGCGCGACACCGAGCCCGGCGAGGATGAAGGAGAACTCGCCGATCTGCGCCAGCGAGGCGGAGATCGTCAGCGCCGTCATGTTGGGATGGCCGAACAACCGCACGATCAAGAACGCGGCGATCGATTTTCCAAAGACGATGATCAGCACGGTGACGATCAACGGCAGCGGCTCGCGGACGACGATGGCGGGATCGACCAGCATGCCGACCGAGACGAAGAACAGAACCGCGAACGCGTCGCGCAGCGGTAACGTCTCGTTGGCGGCGCGGTGACTGAGCTCGGACTCCGACAGGATCATGCCGGCGAAGAACGCGCCCAGGGCAAGCGACACGTCGAACAAGATCGCCGCGCCGAACGCAACGCCGAGCGAGATCGCCAGTACCGCCAACCGAAACAGCTCGCGCGAGCCGGTATGCGCGACGTAGTGCAGCATTCTCGGAATGATCCGGCGGCCGACCACCAGCATGAACACCATGAAGGCGGCGACCTTGCCGAGCGTCAGGGCCACCTGCCACAGCACCGACTGCCAATCGGCGCTGTTCGCCTCACCCTTGAGCAGCCCTGCGACCGCCGGCAGCAGCACCAGCGTCAACACCATCGCGATGTCTTCGACGATCAGCCAGCCGACCGCGATCCGGCCGCGCTCGCTGTCGATCAGGCGGCGTTCCTGCAGGGCGCGCAACAGCACCACGGTACTCGCCACCGACAACGCCAGGCCGAACACCAGGCCGGCGCCGAACGGCCAGCCGAGCGCGTGGCCCAGCCCGAGCCCGAGCATCGTCGCGGCCCCGATCTGCACCACCGCGCCTGGAATCGCGATCGCCCTGACCTCGAGCAGATCCTTCAGCGAGAAGTGCAGACCGACGCCGAACATCAGCAGGATCACCCCGATCTCGGCGAGTTCGTTGGCGAGTTTCTGGTCGGCGACGTAGCCCGGCGTAAACGGACCGATCACAACCCCGGCGAGCAGATAACCAACCAGCGGCGAGATTTTCAGTCGCTGCGCCACGACGCCGAAGGCGAATGCCAGCACCAGACCGGCCACAATGGTGGAAATCAGAGGGGTGTTGTGCTCCATCGTGCCGTTGTGCGGCATGACGCCGCGACCGTCCACCCGAACGAGGGCTACCGATCGCCGCAGTGCGCGCGCCAGATGGAACCCGCCTTTAACCGCGAATCGCGATCTATTGCCGCAGACTGCGACGATTTGATCGACGTCGTCGCCCCCCGCTACCTCACGTGATTGATGGATCGATGGCAGTCGAAAACGGTGTCGGAGTTTACCGCGAAGCCCTGGTGTTTCTCGGGACCGCAGGCGTCTTGATCCCGGTGATGACGCGGTTTCGCGTCAGCCCGGTGCTCGGCTTCCTCGTCGCCGGCTTGGTGCTCGGCCCGCACAGCCTGGGCCGAATCGGTGCCGACGTGCACTGGCTGAGCTACGTCACCATCACGTCGCAGGAGGCCGTCGACCGGCTCGCCGAGCTCGGTGTCGCCTTTCTGCTGTTCACCATCGGCCTCGAACTGTCGTTCGACCGGCTGTGGACGATGCGCCGCCTGGTGTTTGGACTCGGTATGTCGCAGGTGGTGCTGACCACTGCGGCGATCAGCGGCATAGCGTTGGCGTTCGGCAACACGGTGGAATCCAGTCTGGTGATCGGCGCCTGTCTGGCGCTGTCCTCGACCGCGATCGTGCTGCAGCTCCTCGCCGAACAGAAGCGACTGGCGACGGTCGCCGGCCGCAGCATCTTCGCTGTGCTGCTCGCGCAGGATCTTGCGGTGGTGCCGATCCTGTTTCTGATCGTGGTATTCGGCAAGGCGGCCGGCGACGCGGCGGGCGGCGGCAGTACAGGCGCGGTGTGGCTCGGCCTGGCGATGGCGCTGGTGCAGGCCGCCGCCGCAATCCTGCTGATTATCGGCTTCGGCCGCCTGGTGCTACGGCGGCTGTTCCGGATGGTCGCCTCGACCAATAACCGCGAATTGTTCATGGCGACGATCCTGTTCGTGGTCGTCGGCACGTCGCTGGTCACCCACGTCGCCGGACTGTCGATGGCGCTCGGCGCGTTCCTGGCCGGGCTGGTGCTGGCGGAAACCGAATTCCGCCGCCAGGTCGAGGTCGATATCGAACCGTTCAAGGGCATGCTGCTCGGGCTGTTTTTCATCTCGGTCGGAATGCGGATTGATCTGGCCGAAGTGGCTCGCTATCCGGCGATGGTGGTCACCTCGGTGATCGGCATGACGGCGCTGAAGGCGATGGTGATCGCCGGCCTGGCCTGGATGTTCCGGCTGTCTCGACCGGTGATCGCCGAGGCCAGCCTGCTGCTCGCCGGCGGCGGCGAGTTCGCGTTCCTGGTACTCGGCCTCGCCAGTTCCAGCGGTCTCGTCACTCGCGAGGTCGAGCAATTCATGCTGCTGGTGTCGTCCGGCACCATGATGATGACGCCGTATCTGGCGCGGCTCAGCCGCAAGGCCAGCGCGCGGGCCCGCAACGCAGTAGCGGTAGCCGCCGGCCACACCGATCCCACCCCGGGCGATTCCCCACGCATCATCCTGGTCGGCTATGGCCGGGTCGGCCGCATCGTCGGCGACATCCTAACCAAGCAGGGCAAGCCGTTCATCGGCATCGATGTCGATCCCGAAGCGGTGGCACGGGCGCGCAAGGCCGGGGTCAATGTCGTCTACGGCGACGCCACCCAGCGCGCGTTTCTGCGCAAATGCGGGCTCGGCGACGCGCCGGCGATGGTGGTGACGATGCACGATGCCGCGGCCGCAGAACACGTCGTCGCCGCGACCCGTGCCGAGCGCGCCGATCTGCCGATCATCGTCCGCGCTCGCGACGCCGACCACGCCACCCGGCTGTTCAGCCTCGGCGCCACCGAAGTGATCCGCGAAGTGCTCGAAGCCAGCTTCGAGATCGCCTCCACCGTGCTGCAGTCGCTCGGCGTGCCGGCCGGCAAAGTGATCGCTGCGATCCACGAGGAGCGCGACATCCGGAAGAAGCGCGTCCGCGAAGGCGTCACGGCGGACTAGGACGAATGGTCTCCGGTTCCGGTACCCATTCTCTCGTTCGTCATTCCGGACGCCGAGCAGCAACGATCCGCAATCTTCAGGATATTTTGCTCAGTGCTCAACCGACCGAGATTCCAGGTTCGCGAACCATCGCTCGCGCCCGGCGTGACGGGGCGAAGCAGTTACTTCGTTGGTGCGCGGCGAAAGTGGTAGCGGTAGAGCTCCTGGTCGAACCCGAGGCCGGCGTACAGCGCACGGCCAGCGGAGTTGTCGACCACGACCTGCAGGCAGGCGCCGGTGGCGCCTTGTGCAGACGCCCAGGCGAGCAGCGCGGTCATCAGGTGCCTGCCAAGGCCGTGGCCGCGCAGCGCTTCGTCAACCACCACCGACTCGATCACCACCAGATCGCCGTGCAGCACACCGCAGGCTGTGGCGACGATGCGACCGTCCTGGCGGAGCGCGAAGAAACCGGTCGGTAGCGGGATCGCATCGACCACACGGGCGTAGACCGACCCATGCGACGGCGACTGCGCCTGCAGCCGCGCGATGGCCGCGAGCCACTCGGCATCGGCGCGTGGGGTGATGGTGACATCCGGTCCCACCGTGGCGAAGCTCTCGCGCGAAAGATCGCGATACAGCGTGCAGGCTTCACCTTCGGCGGTGAAGCCGCGGGTTTCGAGTTCACGTTCGACTTGCGGCGGCAGCAGCGACACCAGCCGCACGATCAGCGGCAGCGCTTGCGCGCGATAGAGCCGATCGAAAGCGTCGAGCTGCGGCGCGATCGTGGCAATGGCCGGATGCAGCGGATTGGCCGAATTGATCCGGCGAGACACGCCGTCGCCGAACCGCAGCAGCCAGTCGCCGATCAGCGCGCATCGCAACGACGGCCAAGCGTTGTGGCAGGCCTGTTCGACCTGCCACGCCAATGCGTGATCCACCTCAGCCGCCGATGGCGGCCGCGATCGCTTCCAGTGCGGCGCCGGCCTTGGAGCCGTCGGGACCGCCGGCCTGCGCCATGTCGGGCTTGCCGCCGCCGCCCTTGCCGCCGAGCACTTCGGACGCCTTGCGGACCAGATCGACCGCCGAGAACCGCGACACCAGATCCGGCGTGACGCCGACCACGATCGACCCCTTGCCGTCTTCGCTGGTCGCCACCAGCGCGATCACACCGGAGCCGATCTGCTTCTTGCCCTGGTCGACCAGCCCCTTGAGATCCTTGATCTCGATGCCCTGGACCGTCCGCGCCATCAGTTTGACGCCGCCGATTTCGCGGACGTCGGAGGCCGCTGCACCGTCTCCGGAGGCCGAACCGCCCATCGCCAGCTTCTTGCGCGCCTCGGAGAGTTCGCGCTCCAGCTTCTTGCGCTCGTCCATCAGCGCGGCGATCCGCGCCGGCATGTCGTCGAGCGTGGTCCGCAGCTCGGCAGCCGCCGTCTTGGCGGTGGAGATCGCCGCGTTGGCATTGTGCCGCGCCGCACGACCGGTCAGCGCCTCGATGCGACGGACGCCCGACGCCACCGCACTCTCGGCAGTGATCGACACCAGGCCGATGTCGCCGGTGCGCTTGACGTGGGTGCCGCCACACAGTTCGACCGACCAGCCGAGCGCGTTGGAGCCATGCTCGCGCGCCGCCTTCCCCATCGAAACCACACGGACTTCGTCGCCGTATTTCTCCCCGAACAGCGCGCGGGCGCCGGCCTCGCGGGCGTCGTCCACCGCCATCAACCGGGTCACGACTTCATCGTTCTCCAGAACGATATCGTTGGCGATGTCCTCGACCTTACGCAGCTCGTCTTGGGTAATCGGCTTCTGATGCACGAAGTCGAAGCGCAGCCGGTCGGGCGCGACCAGCGACCCCTTCTGGGCGATGTGATCGCCGAGCACCTGGCGCAGCGCCTCGTGCAGCAGATGCGTCGCGGAGTGATTGGCGCGGATCGCCGAGCGGCGCGCGTGATCGACGTCGAGCGCGAGCGCGTCGCCGAGCCTGATCGTCCCCTGCTCGACGGTACCGAAATGCACGAACAGATCGCCGGCCTTCTTCAACGTTTCAGTGACGGCGAAGCGCACACCATCGGCGGTGAGCACACCGGTGTCGCCGACCTGACCGCCGGATTCGGCGTAGAACGGCGTCTGGTTCATCACGATCGCAGCGGCATCGCCGGCCTTCAGCACGTCGACCTCGGCGCCGTCTTTGACCAGCGCCATCACCACCCCCTCGGCGATCTCGGTGTCGTAGCCGAGGAACTCGGTGGCGCCGAACTTCTCACGAAGTGAAAACCACACCGCCTCGGTCGCGGCCTCGCCCGAGCCGGCCCACGAGGCGCGTGCCTTGGCACGCTGGCGGTCCATCGCGTCGGTGAACGAGGCGATATCGACATTGATGCCGCGGTTGCGCAGGGCATCCTGGGTCAGATCCAGCGGGAAGCCATAGGTGTCGTACAGCGTGAACGCGGTCTCGCCGTCGAACATGTCACCCTTCTTCAGGCCGGCGCTCTTTTCGTCGAGGATCGCAAGGCCGCGATCGAGCGTCTTGCGGAAGCGGGTTTCTTCCAGCCGCATCGTCTCTTCGATCATCGCCTCGGCGCGCACCAGCTCTGGGTAGGCCTGCCCCATCTCGCGCACCAGCGCCCACACCAGCCGCCACATCAGCGGCTCGCTGGCGCCGAGCAACTGCGCGTGACGCATCGCACGGCGCATGATCCGGCGCAGCACGTAGCCGCGGCCTTCGTTCGAAGGCAGCACGCCGTCGGCGATCAGGAACGACGACGAGCGCAGGTGGTCGGCGATGACGCGGAACGACGCGGCGTCCTGTTCGGTCGGGCCGCGGCCGAGCGCCGACGCGGTCGCGTCGATCAGGCTGCGGAACAAGTCGGTGTCGAACACGCTGTCGACGCCCTGCAGAATGGAGGCCATCCGCTCCAGGCCCATGCCGGTGTCGATCGACGGACGCGGCAACGGCACGCGCTCGTCCTTCGTCACCTGGTCGTACTGCATGAACACCAGATTCCAGAATTCCAGGAATCGGTCGCCATCCTCATCGGGGCTGCCGGGCGGGCCGCCGAAAATATGCTCGCCGCGATCGATGAAAATCTCCGAACATGGGCCGCACGGGCCGGTGGCGCCCATCGCCCAGAAATTGTCGGAGGTCGGAATCCGGATGATGCGGTCGTCGGAGAAGCCAGCGATCTTCTTCCAGTAGCCGGCCGCCTCGTCATCAGTGTGATAGACGGTGACCAGAAGCTGGTGCTTGTTCAGGCCGAAATCGCGGGTGATCAGCTCCCAGGCGAGTTCGATCGCACGCTCCTTGAAGTAATCGCCGAACGAGAAATTGCCGAGCATTTCGAAGAAAGTGAGATGCCGGGCGGTATAACCGACATTATCGAGGTCGTTGTGCTTGCCGCCTGCGCGCACGCATTTCTGCGAGGTGGTGGCGCGCTGATAGGAGCGCTTCTCCAGCCCGGTGAACACGTTCTTGAACTGCACCATGCCGGCATTGGTGAACATCAAGGTCGGGTCGTTGCGCGGCACCAGCGGCGACGACGACACGATCTCGTGGCCGTTCTTGGCGAAGTAGTTCAGAAACGTAGACCGAATTTCGTTAACGCCGCTCATGTTCGTCCAATCACCCGGAATGCCCGCGAAACGCCCGCCGAACCCACCTCTTCCGGTGTCATGCCTTTTAGACGCGGGGGGGCGCGCTGTCTAGAAAGTGGGCATGGATTCAGTTGTTTGCCAGCCGGCGGGCCCCATTCCACGGACCTTTACGAAGACCCGTTGATAGCTCGCTGACCCGCGTTGACAGCCTTGCTGAAGCCGTGTTTGTGTCCTACCTACCTAAGACTAAGTCGCGTCGGGAGAGATCGGCCCAACCCTTCAGTGAAGGGGGGGGCCGGCGCCGAAGGAGCAACCGCCCCGGAAACTCTCAGGCAAACGGACCGTGCGGCTTGATGACATCTGGAAAGAGACTCTGCCGGGCGATCCCGGGACGGGTCCGCCGACGGGATAATGCTCTCAGGCACAGCGACAGATGGGGCTCGAATGGTGACGAGAAATCGGTCTCGGGAACCTTGGGAGCCTGGATATGCTGGCGGGTGACGACACCCAATCTTTGAAACGCACGCCCCTCTATGCGCTGCATGCGTCGCGTGGCGGCAAGATGGTGCCCTTCGCCGGCTACGACATGCCGGTGCAGTACGCGCTTGGCGTGCTGAAGGAACATCTCCACACGCGCAGCGCGGCCGGCCTGTTCGACGTCTCGCATATGGGCCAGATCGAACTGCGGGCGAAGTCCGGCAAGCTCGAAGACGCCGCCCGCGCGCTCGAAGCGCTGATCCCGCAGGACATCGTGGCACTGCCGCCCGGCCGCCAGCGCTACGCGCAGTTCACCAATGAATCCGGCGGGATTCTCGACGACCTGATGGTCACCAATCTCGGCGACCGGCTGTTTCTGGTGGTCAACGCCGCCTGCAAGGACGCCGACGAAGCGCATTTGCGGGCGCATCTGGCGGACGCCTGCGACATCACCGCGCTGACCGATCGGGCGCTGATCGCGCTGCAGGGCCCGAAAGCCGAAGCCGCGCTGGCGAAAATCTGTGCAGACGTCACCACGATGAAGTTCATGGATGTCGCCGAGCTCAGCCTCGACGGCCTTGCCTGCATCGTGTCGCGCTCCGGCTACACCGGCGAAGACGGCTTTGAGGTCTCGGTGCCGGCTGACGGCGCCGAACGGCTTGCGACCGCGCTGCTCGACAACCCGGACGTGCTGCCGATCGGACTCGGAGCCCGGGACAGCCTGCGGCTGGAAGCGGGGCTTTGCCTTTACGGCCACGACATCGACACCACCACCACACCGGTCGAAGCGGCGCTGAGTTGGTCGATTCAGAAGAGCCGCCGCGGTGGGGGCGCCCGCCCCGGCGGCTTCCCCGGCGCCGCGGCGATTCTTGGTCAACTCGACAGCGGCACCGCGCGGCTGCGCGTCGGCCTGCGGCCTGAAGGCCGCGCCCCGGTGCGCGAAAACGCGCCTCTATTCGCCAGCGCCGTTTCCGCCGAGCCGATCGGCACCGTCACCTCCGGCGGCTTCGGGCCGAGCCTGAATGCACCAGTGGCGATGGGCTACCTGCCGGCCGCGCTGGCCGTGCGCGACACTGTCGTTTTCGCCGAAGTGCGCGGCCAGCGTCTGCCGCTGCGCGTCGTGGCAATGCCGTTCGTTCCGAACACCTACAAGCGCTGAGGACTTGTTATGACCACGCTCTACACCCCCGATCATGAATGGCTGAAGATCGAGGGCGATGTCGCCACGATCGGTATCACCGACTACGCCCAGGAACAGCTTGGCGATGTGGTGTTCGTCGAGCTGCCGAAGGTCGGCCGCGCCGTGAAGAAGGCCGAAGCCGCCGCCGTGGTGGAATCGGTGAAGGCCGCCTCCGACGTCTACGCACCGATCACCGGCGAAGTGCTCGAAGTCAACGAGACGCTCGGCACCGAGCCCGGCTTGGTGAATTCCGACGCCGGCGGTGCGGCGTGGTTCTTCAAACTGAAGATCGCCGACAAGAGTGAACTCGACGGTCTGATGGACGAGGCCGCCTACAAGGCTCACACGGCCTGACGGATCGTCCGTTCGCGTGAATTCGTCATTGCGAGCGAAGCGAAGCAATCCAGTTCCAGCTTGCTGAGTCTCTGGATTGGTTCGTCGCTTCACTCCTCGCAATGACGCAGTTGAGATTCCCGAGCAACCCGCTTTTGCGGGCCGTTGCATTTGACGAGGACCAGAGCATGCCGCATCGCCGACCGATCGACGCCGCCAACGACTTCGTGCGTCGGCATATCGGGCCGTCGCCGCAGGACATCGCGGCGATGCTGGCGACGGCCGGCGCCGGCAGTCTGGAGCAGCTCGTCGCCGAGACGCTGCCTTATGCGATCCGGCATCGCGAGCCGCTGAAGCTTGGCGCACCGCTGACCGAAAGCGAAGCGTTGGCACATATGAGCGAGCTCGGCGCCCAGAACCAAGTGTTCACCTCGCTGATCGGTCAAGGCTATTACGGCACCATCCTGCCGACCGTGATCCAGCGCAATATTCTGGAAAACCCCGCCTGGTACACGGCCTACACGCCTTATCAGCCCGAGATCAGTCAGGGCCGGCTGGAAGCGCTGTTCAACTTCCAGACCATGATCTGCGACCTCACCGGGCTGGACGTCGCCAACGCGTCGCTGCTCGACGAAGGTACCGCCGCGGCAGAAGCGATGGCGCTGGCCGAGCGCGCCGCCGCCAAGAGCGCCAAGGCGTTCTTCGTCGATGCCGATACCCATCCGCAGACCATCGCGGTGCTGCGCACCCGGGCCGAACCGCTCGGCTGGCGGATCATCGTCGGCGATCCCGAGACCGAGCTGGAAGGCGCCGACGTGTTCGGCGCGCTGCTGCAATATCCCGGATCGTCGGGGCGTTTGAGCGATCCGCGCGCGGTGATCGCGGCGCTGCGCCAGAAGGGCGCGCTGGCCGTGGTCTCCGCCGATCTGCTTGCGCTGACGCTGATCACCCCGCCGGGCGAACTCGGCGCCGATATCGCGATCGGCTCGGCGCAGCGCTTCGGCGTGCCGATGGGGTATGGCGGGCCGCACGCGGCGTTCATGGCGGTGCGCGACAGCCTCAAGCGCAGCCTGCCCGGCCGCATCGTCGGGCTGTCGATCGACAGCCACGGCCAGCCGGCCTATCGGCTGGCGCTGCAGACCCGCGAGCAGCACATCCGCCGCGAAAAGGCGACCTCCAACATCTGTACCGCGCAGGTGCTGCTGGCGGTGATCAACGCGATGTACGCGGTGTATCACGGCCCCGACGGCTTGGCCGCGATCGCGCACCGCGTCCACCGGCGCACGGCCGTGCTGGCGGCCGGCCTTCGGCAACTCGGCTTTGCACCGACCCACGGCACATACTTCGATACGCTGACCATCGAAGTCGGTGATCGCCGCGACGCCATCGTGGCGCGAGCGGAGGCCGAAAAGATCAACCTGCGGATCAACGCGTCTTCGCTCGGCATTTCGCTCGACGAGACCACCACGCCGGCGGTCGTCGAAGCGCTGTGGCGAGCCTTCGGCGGATCGCTCGACTACGCCGCTGAGGAACGTGACGCCGGCGACTCGCTCGGCGCCGCGCTGCCGGCGGCGCTGAAACGGACCAGCGATTATCTGACGCAAGCCGCGTTCCAGGACTATCGTTCGGAAACCGAACTACTGCGCTACATGCGCAAGCTGTCCGACCGAGATCTCGCGCTCGACCGCGCCATGATCCCGCTCGGCTCCTGCACCATGAAGCTGAACGCCACCACCGAGATGATGCCGCTGACCTGGCCCGAATTCGGCAGCCTTCATCCGTTCGTGCCGAAAGCGCAGGCCGCCGGCTATCACGCGCTGTTCGCCAGGCTTGAAACCTGGCTCGCCGAGATCACCGGCTATGATGCGGTGTCGCTGCAGCCGAATTCCGGCGCGCAGGGCGAATATGCCGGCCTGCTGGCGATCCGCGGCTATCATCTGTCGCGCGGCGAGCCGCATCGCAAAGTCTGCCTGATCCCGTCGTCGGCGCACGGCACCAACCCGGCCTCCGCCGCGATGGCCGGCATGGACGTGGTGGTGGTCGGCTGCGATGCCCATGGCGACGTCGACGTCGATGACCTTCGCGCCAAGGCCGAGGCGCATTCGGCAAACCTCGCCGCGGTGATGATCACCTATCCGTCGACCCACGGCGTGTTCGAAGAGCACATCCGCGACATCTGCGACATCGTCCACGCCCATGGCGGTCAGGTCTATCTCGACGGCGCCAATTTGAACGCTCAGGTCGGCCTCGCCCGCCCCGGCGATTACGGCGCCGACGTCAGCCATCTCAATCTGCACAAGACGTTCTGCATCCCGCACGGCGGCGGCGGCCCGGGGATGGGCCCGATCGGCGTCCGCGCGCATCTGGCGCCGTTCCTGCCCGGCCATCCGGCGGAAGGAGAGCCGCTGAACGGCGGCCTGCACGGCGGCGGCACGGTATCTGCCGCGCCGTGGGGCTCGGCGTCGATCCTGACGATCTCCTACATCTATATCCTGATGATGGGCGCGGCCGGCCTGAAGCGCGCCACCGAGATCGCGATCCTCAACGCCAACTACATCGCCGCACGGCTGCAGCCGCATTTCCCGGTGCTGTATCGCAATCAGCGCGGCCGGGTCGCGCATGAATGCATCGTCGATCCGCGGCCGCTGAAGACCACCGCCGGGGTCACCGTCGACGACATCGCCAAGCGGCTGATCGACTACGGTTTCCACGCTCCGACCATGAGCTTCCCGGTTCCCGGCACGCTGATGATCGAGCCGACCGAGTCGGAATCCAAGGCCGAGATCGACCGATTCTGCGACGCCATGATCGCGATCCGCCGCGAGATCGCACAGGTGGAGGACGGCCGCTACAAGATCGAACAGTCGCCGCTGCGCCACGCCCCGCACACGGCGCACGACGTCACCGCGGCGGAGTGGACCCGGCCCTATCCTCGGACCGAGGGCTGCTTCCCGGCGGCGAACTCGCGCACCGATAAGTATTGGAGCCCGGTCAGCAGGGTCGACAACGTCTATGGCGACCGCAACCTGATCTGCTCGTGCCCGCCGGTCGAGGACTACGCGCTGGCGGCGGACTACGCACGGGCCGCTGAGTAAGGGCGAGCGGAGAATGTCGGCGGACGTGGATTAGCGCCAAGCAATCATCCTTCGAGGCTCGCGGCGCGCCCTCAGGACGGCGAATTCCATTGTTGCTCGCTGAAGGACCCGTCGTCGCCCACTGCGAAAACCAGACCGGCGAGCACTGCTGCCCCCCCTGGAACAGGGAGGCGCAGAACTCGCCGTTTTCAAATGCTTTGTCCGCAGCGGCGCGAGCGTGCGCCGGTTTCACCTCATGCGGCCGGTGCGAGCCGGCCGCATCCGCGATCAATCCTCCGCCGGCTCCTCGCCGTCGGCATCGCGCTCCGGCAAACCGGCGAGGATCTGTTCGGCGATCAGGCCGGAATTCTGACGGATCGCCGCTTCGATCTTGGCGGTCATGTCCGGATTGGCGCGCAGAAACGCCTTGGCGTTCTCGCGGCCCTGACCGAGCCGCTGGCTGTCGTGCGAAAACCAGGCACCGGACTTCTCGACGATGCCGGCCTTGACGCCGAGATCGAGGATCTCGCCCATCTTGGACACGCCCTCGCCGTACATGATGTCGAACTCGACCTGCTTGAACGGCGGCGCCAACTTGTTCTTCACCACCTTGACGCGGGTCTGGTTGCCGACCACCTCGTCGCGCTCCTTGATCGCGCCGATGCGGCGGATGTCGAGCCGGACCGAGGCGTAGAACTTCAGCGCGTTGCCGCCAGTGGTAGTCTCCGGCGAACCGTACATCACACCGATCTTCATGCGGATCTGGTTGATGAAGATCACCATGGTGTTTGACTTGTTGATCGAGGCGGTGAGCTTGCGCAGCGCTTGGCTCATCAGCCGGGCCTGCAGGCCGGGCAGCGCGTCGCCCATCTCGCCCTCGAGTTCGGCGCGCGGCACCAGCGCCGCCACCGAATCGACGATCAGCACGTCGATGGCACCGGAGCGCACCAGCGTGTCGGCGATTTCCAGCGCCTGCTCGCCGTGGTCGGGCTGCGAGATCAACAGGTCGTCGACATTGACACCAAGCTTACGGGCATAGACCGGGTCGAGCGCATGTTCGGCGTCGATGAAGGCGCAGATGCCGCCTTTCTTCTGCGCCTCGGCGACACAATGCAGCGCCAGCGTGGTCTTGCCCGAGGATTCCGGGCCGTAGATCTCGACGATCCGGCCCTTCGGCAGACCGCCGACGCCGAGCGCAATATCGAGCCCGAGCGACCCGGAGGAAATCGTCTCGATCTCCATCGCGCGGTCGTTCTTGCCGAGCTTCATCACCGAGCCCTTACCGAACTGGCGTTCGATCTGGGACAGCGCGGCGGAGAGCGCCTTGGATTTGTCCATGGAAGAACCTTCGACGATACGCAATGCGGTGGGGGCAGCCATCAACGTGCTCCTTATGGACGGATTCGCCAAACGGACAAACAGGCACCGGTCTCAGCCGGCAAATTCAATGTACTCTATTTGTTCTCAGTTCGCAATATGTTCTTCTGGCGGCGATCGGGATTTCCTATCTGCAACGGCGACCGGACAGCGAGATCCGGCAGCGTGCCGGCTTAGCCAGATATCGTCACCGAAATGAGTTGTGTCAGCGGCCCTTCACGCTTTCTCAACCGTCCTTCGCCACAATGGAACGATGGACAGCCTTCTTGCCACTCCCACACTCCCTGACAAGGTGCGCGTGCTGTGCAGCCGCTGCCGGATGCCGTTCCGGGAGAAGGTCAAGAACATGCGGGAGGGGTTTCAGACCCAGTG
>NZ_QPFS01000046.1:0-34386 GCF_010906995.1 Rhodopseudomonas sp. WA056
CCGTCATCGTGCGCCTTGCGCCGCGCCGCCATCCGGTCGCGGTTGCATGGCCCGTTGCCGGCGAGCACCTGCTTGAACTCGTCCCAAGGAATCTCGCCGTATTCCCAATGCCCGGTCGCGTCGTTCTTCTTCAGATCCGGATCGGGGAGCGTCAGACCGAGATATTGCGCCTGCGGCACGGTGGCATCGACGAATTTCTGACGCAGTTCGTCGTTGGAGAACCGCTTGATCTTCCACTTGGTCGACGTGTCGCTGTGCTGGCTGGCCTGATCCGGGGGGCCGAACATCATCAGGCACGGCCACCACCAGCGGTTCAGCGCGTCCTGCGCCAGCGCCTTCTGCTCGGCCGAGCCCTTGGCCAGCGTCAGCATGATCTCGTAGCCCTGGCGCTGGTGGAACGACTCCTCCTTGCAGACCCGGATCATCGCGCGCGCATAGGGACCGTAGGAGCAGCGGCACAGCGGGATCTGATTCATGATCGCGGCGCCGTCGACCAGCCAGCCGATCGCGCCGATGTCGGCCCAGGTCAGGGTCGGGTAGTTGAAGATCGACGAGTACTTGGCCTTGCCGCTGAGCAGCTGATCGACCAGCTCCTCGCGCGAGGCGCCGAGGGTTTCGGCGGCGGCGTAGAGATACAGGCCGTGGCCGCACTCGTCCTGGACCTTGGCGAGCAGCGCCGCTTTCCGGCGCAGGGTCGGCGCACGGGTGATCCAATTACCTTCCGGCAGCATGCCGACGATTTCGGAATGCGCGTGCTGGGAGATCTGACGCACCAGCGTCTTGCGGTACGCGGCCGGCATCCAGTCGTTCGGCTCGATCCGCTCCTCGGCGTCGATCCGCGCCTGGAACCGCGCCGCCCGTTCGGCGTCCTCGATGTTCCGTTCGTCACCGTCGGACACGTTCAGTGCCTGGGTGTACATGGCGATCTCCTCCGGCGTTGTTGGAAATATAATTGACCAATTGGACGGTCAATGCAAGTGTCGGAACCGATCACCGATGGTGCGTCGCAACGCACTGTCCGCCAGCAGGATTCCGACCGCCCATGGCGCGCACGCGAGCCACCGACTACGACGATAAACGCCGCGGCATTCTCAGCCGTTCCGCGCGGCTGTTCGCCGAACACGGCTACACCGGCACCTCGATCACCATGATCGCCGATGCCTGCGGCGTCTCGAAGGCGCTGATGTATCACTACTACCCGTCGAAGGATGCGGTGCTGTTCGATCTGCTCGAAGATCACCTGCAGCACCTGGTCACGGTCGTCGACGCCGCAACGCAGGGCGAAAGCGATCCGAGCGACCGGCTGTTTGCGATTTCGGCGGCACTGCTCGAGGCCTATCGCGGCGCCGATGCCGAACATCAGGTGCAGATATCCAGCCTGAAGCTGCTGCCGCCGGAGCAGCAGGACGTGTTGAAGGCGCTGGAGCGGAAGCTGGTCGTCTCGATGTCGGATGCGATCGCCGCCGCGATCCCGGCCGCGGCCGCCAAGCCGGAGCTGCTGAAGCCGCTGACGATGTCGCTGTTCGGCATGCTGAACTGGCACTACCTCTGGTTCCGCGAAGGCAAGGGCCTGTCGCGTGAGACTTACGCGCAGATGGTCACCACGCTGATGATCGCCGGCGCCGAACAGGCGATCGACGCGATCACGGAGCCGACCAAAGCCGAGCGCGCACCGCGGAAGAAGAGCGAGCGCGTGCCCGTGGCGCGGCGGGCGTAGGTCGTACGGACTCTCCAATTGTCATTCCGGGGCGCGCGAAGCGCGAACCCGGAATCTCTCTCATTACTAACAACCTCGGGATTCCGGGTTCGCTCGCTCTGCGAGCGCCCCGGAATGACGGAGGCGAGGCCGGACGCTGCCCCAAAAAAGAAAGGCCCGCGCGAGCGGGCCGAGGTCGGGAGGAACGTCGAGCCTCGATCGTCAGAGGCCCGGGGTCGTCAGCAGCGGCGGTTAGGCCGACTTGCTGAAGGTCTTGGTGAAGTTGTCCTGCACCGATTTGGCGCCGTCGCTGACCAGCTTGCCGAAATACTCGGTGGCGAACTTGGCGCGCGACACCATCACTTCGCCCTGCGAGCGTGCAAGGTCGGACTGGATCTGGAACGCCTCGTTCACCGATTTCGCCGACGCCAGCTTGTCGATGCCGGTGAAGAACGCTTCGGTGTCCTGATAGATCGCCTGCTGAATGTTGCGGGTGATCTTGGCGGCTTCGCTCACCGAATTGGCGACGGTTTCCTCGATCGCCGAGGTCACCTTCTCCGAACCGGCGTGGAAGTCGGCAACCTTGTCCTTGGCGGTGCCGGCGGCACGCTTGACGAAGTCGCGGGCGGCTTCCGGAACCTCGAGGGTCTGGAAGTTCTTGAACGCGTCGGTCACCGGCTGGAACGCCTGCTTGACGCTGTCGGCCACCGTCTCGGCCGCCTTGGTGTAGCTCTCGTGGTTAGCAGCATCGGTCATCTGAAATCTCCATCCTCGTCGTCTGAGCCATGGTCTTCCCGTCCGACCATGCGGCCCGGGCAGGTAAAATATGACATAAACCATGTTGCATTGCAACATTAATGCTGCAATGCAACACAGAAATTGGCCTATATCGCTGATTTAACAGTAATTTCTCAGACACCGACCGCAATCAGCGCGTGCTTCTTGTGGGATCTACATCGCCTTCAAGACTCAAGCCGATCCTTTCGGTCGGCCAGACTTCGCCGGCTGCACCGCAGCCGCGAGCTCGTCGAGCCGGCGCTCGACCTCGGCCAGCCGGGCATTGAACTCCTGCATCTGCGCGCGCGACGGCAGATTCATACCGGCGAGATATTTGTCCATCATCTCGGCGAACTGCTTGTGGGCCTCGGCGGAAACGCCGCCGACCTGCTGCGCAACTTTTCCGAGCTCCGGCGACGCCAGCGCCTGATTGGCGAAGGCCGCAAAACCCTTGCTCATCTCGCCGAACATCGCCTGCCACGCCGCTGCCGGATCGTTGTCCTTGTCGGCCATTGCCGTCTCCCTCGTTGTCCTGCGCGGCATGCCGCGCGACGACGTTTTAGCGACTCGGCGCGGCGTAGGCGAAGCCAAATGGACCGGAACGATCGAACGGGGTGAAAGCGCCCTCCGGCTGCGCCAGCCGGTCGGCGATCGCCCACAGCACCGCCGGATTGACCACCAGACCGATATGGCTGGCGAGCACCACCTCGATGTTCTCGGCGCGCGGCGACGGCGTCAGCTGCGAGGTGCGCCAGTTCACGATGCCGTCGGTGCGCGAATAGATCGAGGTGGCCGGCACCGGCATCTCGCCGCCGAGCGGTTCGAGATCTTCGAGCTGGACCTCGCTCAGCTCCTCGCCGGACAGCTTCTCATAGATCCGCCTGGCGTTGGTGGCGGTGACGTCGCCGGTGAACGGGCTGCCGAGGGTGATGATGTCGCGCACCATCCCGGGCGCGTGCAGCGCGAGGTCACGAGCGTAGACGCCGCCGAGACTCCAGCCCACCAGACTGACCTTGCGGCCGGTCGCCTCGTGAACCGCGGCGAGCCGGCTTCGCAGCCTGGCGCGCATCCGGTAGATGCCGCCGAGATTGCGGCCGAGCTCCCAGGCGAACACCTGATAGCCGAGCTGCCGCAGATAGCGCCGCATCGGCGCGGTCGACAGGTCGCTGGCGAGCAGACCGGGCAGCACCAGCACCGGATGGCCGTCGCCGCGCGGTGCCTGCAGCAACAGCGGCGACAGCAGCAGGCTGGCGTTGAATTCGAAGAAGCTGCGCGCCTCGGCGAGCAGCAGCGCGACGCTCGGCGGCTTCAGCCGCTCGCGATTCGGACTGGCGCCGCGGTCGGCGGGCATCGCGTCTCCAATGATCGGTTACTTCTTATCCTTGGTCAGCGCACTGCCGAGGCCGGTCATGGAAATGAACATCTCGCCGAATCGTTCGGCGAGCTTCGGATCGAAGGTGAACCAGGTCTTCATCAACGCCTCGGGCGAGACCTTTTCGATGTTCGACAGCATCTGCTCCTGCAGCTTGTCCATCACCGCGGTCTGCATGGGCTGCACGTCGGGAAGTCCGAAGAACTGCCGCGCTTCCTCCGGCGTGCAATCGATCTCGACGTTGACTTTCATGGCCGCTCCACAGTCCTGCATTGACGCGTCAACCAGTATCGCCGCGACTGGTGCCGCGATGCAAGCGATCCGACAGGATCGCGCGCAGCTTCAACCGAAGCGTTCGGCGGAGAACGGACGCGGATCGGTCAGCGGCTGTTCGCCGGTCATCATTTCGGCGAGCAGCCGGCCGGTGACCGGGCCGAGCGTCAGCCCGTGATGCTGATGGCCGAAATCGAACCACAGGCCGGGATGCCGCGGCGCGCGGCCGATCAACGGCAGCATATCCGGAAAGCAAGGCCGCGACCCCATCCACGGCTTCTGCTCGATGGCCTCGCCGAGCGGGAATAGCGAGCGCGCCACCGGCAGCGTCTGCGCGATCTGCACCGGCGACGGCGGCGCGTCGCGGCGCGCGAACTCGGCACCAGTGGTCAGGCGGATGCCGCGATTCATCGGCGCCAGCAGATAGCCGCGATCGGCGTCGAGCACCGCGTGCTGCAGGCTGGCGTTGCCGCGCGGAGACAGATGGATATGGTAGCCGCGCTTGACGCCGAGCGGGAAACGATAGCCGAGCGGCTTGAACACCAGGTCCGACCACGGCCCCATCGCCACCACCGCCTCGCGCGCGGTGACGATTCCGAGCTCGGTCGCGACCCGCCAGCCGCCCTCCTCCTGCTGCAGCGTGCGCGCGTCGCCCTGGACGAAGCGGCCGCCGCGCCGGGAGAACAGCTCCCCGTAGGCTTTGACCAGCCCGCCCGGATCAGGGATCGAGCCGGGCTCGAGCCAATGGATTGCGCCGGCAAAATCGCCGGTGAGGTTCGGTTCGCGTTCAGCGATGCCGGCACGATCGAGCACGTCGGCGACGACGCCGAACTGCCGCGCCCGCTCGAGATCGCCGAGCGCCTTGGTAAAACTCTTGGGCGAACGAAACAGCTTGATCCAGCCGGTCTTGCGCAGCAACTCGGGCACGCCGGCATCCGCAATCAGCGCCTCGTGCTCGGCGAGGCTGCGCCGGATCAGCGGCAACGCGGCCTGCGCGGTCTCGGCCGCGCGGCGCGGCGACGAGGCGAGAAAATAGCGCACCAGCCAGGGCAGGAATTCGGGAATGCCGGAAAGCTGATAGTGCGCGTCGGCCGAGCCGTTCAGCGCATAGCGCAGCAGGTGACCGGGATCGCGCGGAAACATGTAGGGAAACACCGAGGCGCATTCGATCAGCCCGGCATTGCCGTAGCTGGTCTCGTCGCCCGCCGTGCCGTTGCGATCGACCAGCACCACGTCGCGCCCGCGGCGCTGGAGATGTAACGCAGCGCAGACACCGACGATGCCCGCGCCGAGCACCACGACATCGGTCTCGTTCCGCTTCATGGCTCCGAGTTAAGCGCATCACTGAGGAATCGCAAACGCCAAACCGCGTTTGCAATGGTGCCATAACGGCGCATCGCAACTCGGGCCGCGCGCTGCAAAGGGGCGCGTCACCGGCAGCTCAAACGCCGGGCAATCCGCTGCATTTCGTATCATCGCGACGACCGGCGCCGCCGCTCTGCAAAGTCCGGATGTCGGGACGATGACGAATCGCGCGCGTCAAGAAAATGGCGGGCCGATCGGCCCGCCATTTTTGGTCGCAATGTCGCAGCCCTCGGTTCAGCTCGGCTTCAGCGCCGGCGAGCCGTGCTCCATCTCGTAGTCCTCGATCTGCTTGGTGCGATCGGACTCCAGCGCGGCGCGGTGATCGGTGCCGATCGCCACATACACCGCCGGCAGCACGAACAGCGTGAACAGCGTGCCGATCATCATGCCGGAGACGACGACGAGGCCGATCGAGAACCGGCTCGCGGCGCCGGCGCCCGAGGCGGTGAGCAGCGGCAACAGGCCGGTGACCATCGCGGCGGTGGTCATCAG
The DNA here is from genome assembly GCF_010906995.1 of Rhodopseudomonas sp. WA056. Taxonomy (NCBI): domain Bacteria; kingdom Pseudomonadati; phylum Pseudomonadota; class Alphaproteobacteria; order Hyphomicrobiales; family Nitrobacteraceae; genus Rhodopseudomonas; species Rhodopseudomonas sp. WA056. The sequence continues at coordinate 5,976 of NZ_QPFS01000046.1, forward strand.
GATCGGCCGCAGCCGCACCCGCGCCGACTGTTCGATCGCGGTGCGCTTGTCGAGCGCCTCCTTGATCTGCAGCTCGCGCGCGAACTCGACCATCAGGATGCCGTGCTTGCTGATCAGTCCGACCAGCGTCAAAAGACCGACCTGGGTGTAGATGTTGATCGTCGCCGCGCCGAAGAACAGCGGAATCAGCGCACCGCAGATCGCCATCGGCACGGTGATCATGATCACCAGCGGGTCGCGCAGCGACTCGAACTGCGCGGCGAGCACCAGGAAGATGATGATCAGCGCGAAGCCGAATGTGATGGCGAGCTGGTTGCCCTCCTGGACGTATTGCCGCGCATCGGCGAGATAATCGTGACCGAACCCGGACGGCAGATTCTTGGCCTGCTGTTCGAGGAATTCCACGGCCTTGCCGACGGTGACGCCCGGCATCGGCACCGCCTGGAAGGTCGCAGAGTTGAGCTGGTTGTAGTGCGACAGCGCGTTCGGATCGGTCGCGGTCTCGATCGTCACCAGCGTCGACAACGGCACCTGCTGGCCGCTGGCGCTCGGCACGTAGAAGCCGTCGAGCGACTGCGGCGTCAGCCGGTCGGCGCGCGGCACCTGCGGGATCACCTGATACGAGCGGCCTTCGAGATTGAAGCGGTTGACGTAGTTGCCGCCGAGCAGCGTCGCCAGCGTGGTGCCGAGCCGCTGCATGTTGATCCCGAGGTCGCTCGCCTTGGTACGATCGATCGTCACCCGCACCACCGGCTGGTTGAAGTCGAGGTCGCTGTCGGCGACGATGAACAGCCCGCTCTTGCGCGCAGCGTCCTTCAGCTTGACCATTTCTTCGAACACCGCGCGGAAGCCGGCGGTCGAGTTGATCACCATCTGGATCGGCAGACCGCCCGGACCGCCGGGCAGCGGCGGCAGGTTGAAGGCGAAGGCGTTGACGCCCTCGATCTTGCTGAGCTCGGCCTGCACCAGCGGTTTGAGCTGCATCGCGGTGCGCTTGCGTTCGTCCCACGGCTTCAGCAGCATGCCGGCGATGCCGTTGTTCGGGCCCGACGTGCCGTTGAGGATGAAGCGCAGGTCGGTCTCCGGGAAGCTGGCATAGGCCTTGTCGAGCTTCTCGCCGTAGTAGTTGGCGTAGTCGATATTGGCGTATTTCGGCGCTTTCGTCACCGCGAACACGATGCCCTGATCCTCTTCGGGCGCCAGCTCCTTGGCCGTATTCATGTACATGAAGCCGACCAGACCGAGGATCACCACGGCGAACATCGCGGTGATCGGCCGGTAGTCGAGCGAGCGGTCGAGCTGCCGGCCGTACCACCGCGTCACCGAGCTGAACACGGAATCGACCTTGCGGGCGAACCAGCCCTGGCTGTCCTGATGCTTGAGCAGAACCGAGCACATCATCGGCGACAGCGTCAGCGCGATGATGCCCGAGACGATCACCGCGCCGGCCAGCGTGAACGCGAATTCGCGGAACAGCGCGCCGGTGAGGCCGCCGAGGAAGCCGATCGGGGCATACACCGCGGCCAGCGTGATGGTCATCGAGATCACCGGGCCGACGATCTCGCGGGCACCGATCAACGAGGCCTGGACCGGACTCTTCCCTTCCTCGAGATGGCGGTGGATGTTCTCGACCACCACGATGGCGTCGTCGACCACGAGGCCGATCGCCAGCACCATGGCCAGCAGCGTCAGCAGGTTGATCGAGAATCCCATCGCCAGCATCGCGGTGCAGACGCCGATCAGCGACAGCGGGATCGTCACCACCGGGATGATCACCGAGCGGAACGAGGCCAGGAACAGGAAGATCACCACGATCACGATGCCGACGGCTTCGATCAGCGTCTTCTCCACCTCGTCGATCGACGAGCGGATGAACTTGGTCGAATCGTAGGCGACCTTCATGTGCATCGAGGGCGGCAGATTGCGCTCGATTTCCGGGAACAGGGCGCGCACGCCGGTTACGATGTTGAGCGGGTTGCCCTGCGGGGTGGCCTGCACGCCGATGAAGATCGCCCGCTCGCCGGAGAACGCCACGCTGCTGTCGGTACTCTGCGCCGCCAGTTCGACGGTGGCGACGTCCTCCATCCGCACGAAGCCGCCGTCCTTGGCCTTGACGATCATCCGCTTGAACTGGTCGACGTTCTGAAGGTCGGTGTTGGTCGTGATGTTGGAGACGGTCAGATAGCCCTTGGTCTGACCGGCGGCGGCCTGGAAGTTGTTGGCCTGGATCGCCGCCGAAATGTCGTTCGCCGACACGCCGCGGCCCGCCATCCGCAACGGATCGAGCCATATCCGCATCGCGAACGTCTGGCCGCCGAGAATGTCGGCGGAGGCGACGCCGTCGACCGTCGACAGCACCGGCTGCACCACGCGCGTCAGATAGTCGGAGATCGCCGATCCCGACAATTCGTTGCTCGAGAAGCCGATATACATCACCGCCGTGGTCTGGCCGGTGGATTTGACGATCACCGGATCGTTGGCTTCCTTCGGGATCAGGTATTTGACCGAATTCACCTTCGCCAGCACTTCGGTGAGCGCCTGGTTGGGATCGAAGTTCAGCTTGACGTAGACGGTGATCAGGCTCTGGCCCTGCGTCGAGGCCGAGGTGATGTAGTCGACGCCTTCGGCCGAGGCGACCGCCTGCTCCAGCGGCGTGGTGATGAAGCCCTGCATCAGGTCCGGCGAGGCGCCCGGATACGACGTGGTGATGGTCACCACGGTGTTGGACAGCTTCGGATATTGCCGGATCGGCAGCGTCATCGCGGCGCGGAAGCCGATCAGCAGAATCAGCATGCTGACCACCAGCGACAGCACCGGGCGCTTGATGAAGATGTCGGTGAGGACCATACGGACGCTCCGTGGCGCACGGCTCTCGCGCGGCGCGCGGCGAGGCTGCGGTTGAGTTGTCTTCCGGACGGCGCCGATCGCCGGCCGGACCTGTTCGATACGAGGGCCGCTTGAGGCCGTCAGTAACGCGGCGGCGTCTTCGGCTGCGGCGGAGGCGGATCGGTCGAGATCGCCACCGCGGCGCCCGACTGCAGCTTGAGCTGCCCGACCGCGACGACGCGGTCACCCGGCTTCACCCCGGTCAGGATCACGGCGCGGCCGTCGATCCGGTCGCCGGTGCGAACGAATGTCCGCACTGCCGACAGATTGCTTTTTCCGTCCTCGCCCTTCTCGTCCTTGATCAGGAAAACGGAGTCGCCGTACAGCGTGTAGTCGACCGCGGTCTCCGGCACGGTGATCACCGCCGGCTTGTCGGGAAGCACCACGGTGGTGGTCGCGAACATGCCCGGCCGCAGCACCCGGCCCGGATTGACCAGGGTCGCCTGCACCCGGATGTTGCGGGTGTCGGTCGAGATCTGCGGTTCGATGGTGGTGATCTTGCCGTCGAACACCCGCCCCGGATAGGCGTCGACCGTGACGCGGACGGCCTGACCGACCGCCAACGTGCCGGAGTCTTTTTCCGTCACGGTGAAGTTGTCGTAAACCTGCGACAGGTCGGTGAGCGACACGATCTGGGTGCCGGCGCTCAGATACTGACCGACTTCGACCTGCCGCACGCCGAGCACGCCGTCGAACGGCGCCCGCACCGTCTTCTGCGAAATCAGCGCTTCGGTCTTGGCAATTCCGGCATTGGCCTGATCGAACGCCGCCTGCGCCGAATCCACCGTCGCCTGCGGGCCGAACTGCCGCGCGGCGAGCTGCTTGGCGCGGTCGAGCGACAGTTCGGCGACCTTGGCCTGCGCGCGGAAGTTCGCGAGGTCGGCCAGCTCGGTCTCGTCGAACAGCTTCACCAGCGGAGTGCCCTGCTTCACCTCGGAGCCGGCCTGAAACAGGATGTCGGTAATGCGGCCCGAGACGTCCGAGGTGACGTTGACCTGATGCACGGCGGCAAGATTGCCGACCGCGGTCAGCAGGTTGGGCAGCACTTCGGACTTCGCCTCTGCGACCGTGACGGTGATCGGCGGCGGTTTGTTGTTGGCGAAGAACTGCGCAATCATATGATTGCGGAAGGCGTTGAAGCCGACCAGCACGGCGACCAGCAGCCCCAGCAGCAACCCGACGATGATGAACCAGCGGACCTTCCGCACCGGGCGCGGGCGCGGATTCTCGCTGGAGCTCCGCGACGACGGCGGAGTTTCTGTCGCAAGCGTCATGTCATGCACTTCCTGTCGTTTCCGCCTGCATCCGATCCTGCGAAAATTCGCGGTCGAGATGGACGGCAATTACGGCTTCGTTCAGACCAATTCCACGTAGGATGAATTCGCACATCTGGCGCTCGAGACCGGCGGGGTTGCCGTAGCTCAGGCACGGCACCGACGGCAGCCGCGCCAGCGCCGCCATCAGCAAGGTGTGGTGGGCGAACCAGAACAGGTTCATCGGCTCCTCGCCGATCCTGACCGCATCGCCCGCCTCCACCGCCCGCTCCAGCGACATCACGAAGGTTCGCCCGATCAGACCGGTGACCTTCTCGTACACCAGACGGGCGAACTCGCCGTCGTCGAGCTGGCTCGACACCAGCAGGCGCAGCCGCTGATCCTCCTCCTGCTCCGGATGATCGGAGGCGTGCAGGAAGTGCAGCACCATCTCCCGGACCAGCACCACCAGCGTCTGGGTCGAGGGCTCGGCACCGAGCAGCTCGATCAGCGCCGGATCGGCCTCGCGCTCGCAGGCCAGAATCTCGGCATACAGCGCCGCCTTGCTCGGGAAATGCTTGAACAGCAACCCCTCCGAGATCGACGCGGCGGCCGCGACGCTCTTGGTGGTGGTCCCTGCAAAGCCGTTCCGGGCAAAGCAACGCTTGGCTGCGCCCAGGATCAGTTCCCGGCGCAAGTCGCTGGTCATGCGCAGTGAAGTCATTTTGTGAGTAGGCACTCACTTTGGCAATTGTCAATCAGGATCGCTGCAACGCACTAAATCGTGAGGGTCGAGATTGGCGGAAGCGGGGCGGACAAGCGCACCCGCCGGCCAAGGCGGTCCGGCTCGCCGAAGGCGGGAGACGAGCCGGCGCCTGACATGCGGCTGGCCGGTTCCATCCGCAAGGGCCTCGACGCGGATTTCCCGGACGTTTCGGCAACGTCGTAAATCGCCTATAGAGATTCAAAACAGGAATGACATGGAAACGGCCCCAGCAGAGCTCGCGGAAGCGTTCGATCTTGCACGTCTGACGCCCGACTTTTACGACAACCCCTACCCGACCTATCAGGCGCTGCGGACCCATCAGCCGGTCAAGCGGCTGCCGGGCGGCGGCTACTTCCTCACCCGCTATGACGACCTGATCGCGGTCTACAAGAACACCACGCTGTTCTCGTCGGACAAGAAGCGTGAATTCGCACCGAAATACGGCGAGTCCCTGCTGTTCGAGCATCACACCACCAGCCTGGTGTTCAACGACCCTCCCTCGCATACCCGAGTCAGACGATTGATCATGGGCGCGCTGACGCCGCGGGCGATCGCCGGCATGGAGCCGGACCTGATCGCGCTGGTCGACCGGCTGCTCGACGCCATGGCGAGCAAGGACAAGGTCGACCTGATCGAGGACTTCGCCGCCGCGATCCCGATCGAGGTGATAGGCAATCTGCTCGGCGTGCCGCAGGACGAACGCGCGCCGCTGCGCGGCTGGTCGCTGGCTATTCTCGGAGCGCTGGAGCCGGTGATCGGACTGGAAGCGTTCGGCCGCGGCAACGAGGCGGTGCGCGAATTTCTCGGCTATCTCGAGACCCTGATCGCACGCCGTACCGCCGAGCCCGGCGATCCGGAGCGCGACGTGCTGACCCGGCTGATCCTGGGCGAGGCCGGCGGCGAGAAGCTCTCCGCCAAGGAGCTGCTGCACAACTGCATCTTCCTGCTCAATGCCGGCCACGAGACCACCACCAATCTGATCGGCAACGGGCTGGTGACGCTGGCCGACAACCCTGCGCAAAAGCAGCGCCTGATCGCCGAGCCAGGACTGATCAGGACCGCGGTCGAGGAAATCCTGCGCTACGAGAGCTCCAACCAGCTCGGCAACCGCATCACCACCGCACAGGTCGAGATCGGCGGCGTGACGATGCCGGCGAATACCTCGCTGACACTGTGCATCGGCGCCGCCAACCGCGATCCGGCGCAGTTTGCCGACCCCGACCGGTTCGACGTGGCGCGCAGCCCGAACCGGCATCTCGCCTTCGCCTCCGGGCCGCATCAATGCGCCGGCATGGCGCTGGCAAGGCTGGAAGGCGCAATCGCGCTGTCGCGGTTTCTCGCCCGCTTTCCGGACTACGCGCTCGACGGAGCGCCGCAGCGTGGTGGCCGGGTCCGGTTCCGCGGTTATCTCAGCGTTCCTTGCCGGCTCGGTTAGCGCAGGCCGGCTCCATCGCACCGCCGCATTGTGCTGCGACGGCTGTGCGCGAACCGCCTCCTCGTTGCCCAGCCTCGGCGCCCAACCGGTGGCGGCGCTCGGTGATTTCGGAGATCATGGGCGGCAGAGATTCGTCCGGCCCGAGCGGGCCCTTTCACGAGCGAGGCCCAGTGAATCGACCGACGACGAAGCATGGCGCCCCGCGTCGCTACCGGCGCCCCGTCCTCCTTGCCCTTGCGACGCTGCTTGCCGCGGCCACGCCGGCGCCCGACGCGGACGCCAAGCGGGCCCGCCCCGCGGCGACCACCGAGGCGATCGCTCCCCGCGAAGCCGGCGAGCCGGTGATGGCGATCGTGTCGATCAAGGAGCAGCGGGTAACGCTGTACGACGCCGATGGCTGGATCTATCGCGCGCCGGTCTCGACCGGCACCACCGGGCGCGAAACCCCGGCGGGCGTGTTCACCGTGGTCGAGAAAGACAAGGACCACCGCTCGACGATGTACGACGACGCCTGGATGCCGCACATGCTGCGCATCACCTGGAATGGGGTCGCGCTGCACGGCGGTCCGCTGCCCGGCTACCCGGCGTCGCACGGCTGCGTGCGGATGCCCTACGGTTTCGCCGAACGGATCTTCGACAGGGCCAGGATCGGCATGCGGGTGATCGTGTCGCCGGAGGACGCGGCGCCGGTCGACATCAGCCATCCGGTGCTGTTCTCGCCGAGCGCCGAGGCACTCGCCGCAGCGCCGGCGCACGCCGAAACCGCGGCACGCGAGGCCGAGCAGGCGGCCGAGGCGGCCGACGAGGCCAAGGCCGCCGCCGCCGCAGCCGCCCGCGCGGTGAAGCCGCTGAAGGACAGCTTGCGCAAACTGGAGCGCGCCCGGACGCGGGCCGAAGCGGCGCTGAAGGCGGCCGACAAGGTGCTGGTTGCCGCCGCCACGGACGAAGCCAGGGCCAAGGCGGAACAGCGGCAGCAGCAGGCCGCGCAGCAGCTCGGCGAGGTCACCACCCAGCTCGAAACCGCCAAGGCCGATGCCGACGCCAAGCACGCCGCCGCAGCCGCCACCAAGGAAGCCGCCAAGGCCGCCGCTGCGAAGAAAGCCGAGACCGCGAAACTCGCGACCGACGCCAGGCTGGCACAGGAGCCGGTGTCGATCTACATCAGCCGGGCGACGCAGAAGCTCTACGTTCGGCGCAACACCCGCAAGCCCTTGCCGGACGGCGGAGAGCTGTTCGACTCCTCGATCGAGGTGCCGGTGACGATCCGCGATCCCGACCGGCCGATCGGCACGCACATCTTCACCGCGATGGCGCGCAACGACGCCGGGTTGCGCTGGAGCGCGGTGACGATCGAGAGCGCCGACGATGCCAGAAGCGCGCTCGACCGTGTCACGATTCCGCCGGAGGTGCTGGACCAGATCGGCCCGACCGCGCTGCCGCGTTCCTCGATCGTCGTGTCGGACGAGCCGCTGAGCGCGGAGACGAATTACCGCACCGAGTTCGTCGCAGTGCTGAGCGATCAGCCGCAGGGCGGTTTCATCACCCGCAGGCCGACGCGCGAACCGCCGATCGCGAGCAACGACGACTGGGGTGACGGCGGTTGGGACAACAACGGCTGGGACAGCGGCTGGTCGAATGACGGCTTCTCCCGCCGCACGGAGCCCCGCGTCGTCCCCAGCCGCCGCGGCGGCTATTACTATCAGCCGCAATCGACCTGGTGGTAGCGGCCGGCGCTACGCGCCATCCACCGCCACGCCGTCGAGAGATTGGGCCGGCGTCCGCTGCACCAGCAGAGTCGGAATCCGGCGGGTTCCGCTGCGCACCGTGACGACGCGGGTGTCGGCGTGACGGCCGGCTCGCGACGCGGTGACGATCAGGCCGGCGGCGATCAGCCGTTCCCGCGCCGCCTCGACATCGTCGACACGCCAGCCCACGCCCCACAGCTTGTCATGCTCGGCGTCCGAGCCGGCGACCGGCCGGTGGACCACTTCGATCCTGAGATCGCCGCAATGGAACGACATCAGCCGCCCCCAGTCCTGCCGGGTGCGGTCCAGCGCCATGGCCAGCCCGAGCCGCGCCCCGTACAGCGCTGCGGCGCGCTCGGGATCGGAGGTCGAGATCACCAGATGATCGAGGCCGACCACCGGCGCCGTCCCGATCACCTGTGAATGCGGTCGTTCGGAGCCGAGTTCGAGGAAAAACATCCGGACCCCGCGGGTGGTCTCGGTCGCGGTCCGGGTGCGCTTCCATGCCAGCGTGGCGCCGGTGATGCGGTCGCGGCCTTCGACGTCTGCGACCGGCGTCGGCTGCAGCGCCACCCGCTCCAGCCGGTTGCGCGTCGCCGCGACGTCGGCGACCCGGAAGCACAGGCTGGCGATTCCCTCGCCTTGCAGCTTGATCAGCGTGCGTAGCCGCTCGGCGTTCGGCCCCGGACCTGACGGCGCCATGAATTCCACCGACATGTTGTCCAGGGTGAACAGAACGTTGTCGGAGCCGTCGTCGCCGCCGCGCCAGGCCGGCGCGCGGGCCAGCAGCGTCTCGTAGGTCGCGACCGTCTCGGCCAAATCGCTGACCAGAACGACGAGGTGATCGATCGCGGTGATCATGAACGTTCCCCCTGCATGCGCAGCGCTCCCGGCGGTGATTTGCGGCGCGATGTTATCGCGTTTGCCGCACCTGTTGATGGACGTGCAATCCCCGGACAATGCCGAGGGCGCCGACCAGCGGCCGTCCTCCCGCGGAGTTCGATCCCGAGCGCTCCTCACTCTCGCCTCCCCTGACCGGGCCTGCCCGGAACAAGGCAGCGCGCGCGTCGTTGTGACTGGATTTTCGGCGAAACCGCTGTCGTATCAGTTGTGGCGCTGCGGAAAATTTTAGCGAATGCGGCCGCGGCCTCAATGCTATGCTGACCGCGCCGGAACCGGTCGCAGCCTCGGGACTCTCATGCACGCACTCTTCATCGGACAGACCTATATCGACGTCACCTTCATCACCGACCATCTGCCGACCGGCGACGAAAAGCACGTGGCGTCCGACTACGCGGTGTCGTTCGGCGGCAACGCGGTGACCGCGGCGTTCTGCTGCGCCAAGCTCGGGATCGTGCCCGACCTGATCGCCACCATCGCCAACGACTGGCTGGGGCGGATGTTCATGGACATGAGCGCGAAGTACGGCATCTCGGTGCATCCGCGCAAAGTCGCCACCTCGTCGCTGTCGTTCATCATGCCGAAGGACGGCAAGCGCGCCATCGTGCGCTGCCGCGACGACGAGCACATCCACCCGTTCCCGCTGCTCAATCTCGGCCAGTGCCGCGCCCTGCACGTCGACGGCCACCAGCCGGACGCCGCGATCCACTACGCGAAACTCTGCCGCGAGGCCGGCATCCTGACCTCGCTCGACGGCGGCGGCCTGCGCACCAACACCCACGAACTGCTGGAATATATCGACGTCGCCATCGTCGCCGAACGGCTGTGCGAACAGATGGACATGACGCCGGAGAAGATGCTCGATTACCTGAAGTCACGCGGCTGCCGGGTCGGCGGCGTCACGCTCGGCGAGCGCGGGCTGTATTGGTACGACGAAGCCGGCACGGTGCGGACCCTGCCGGCGCTGCCGATCCCGCGCGAACGGGTGATCGACACCAACGGCGCCGGCGACGTGTTTCACGGCGCTTACGTGTTCTCCTATCTGAACAGCCCGGAGCAAAGCTGGCAGCACCACTTCGAATTCGCCCGCGCCGCTTCGACCTTCAAGATCCAGAAGCTCGGCAACGAAGCCGGGCTGCCGACGGTCGCGGATATCGAGGCGGTCAAGCACGAGTTCGCGGCAGTCGCGTGAAGCTCAGCAGCGTCATTGCGAGGAGCGAAGCGACGAAGCAATTCAGTTCAGTATCCAGTGCCTCTGGATTGCTTCGCTTCGCTCGCAATGACGCGGCTTAGTCTCTGCCCTACGCGACCGCCTTCTTCAGGTCGAAGCCGAGATCGGCGGCCTGGTCCGGCGTCACCGATTTGTCGAGCGGGAGGATCTTGCGGCCGAACACGTGGTCGGCGGCGCGGTTGACGGATTCGATGCCGATCAGCTTGCCGGACTTGTAGCAGAACGCCGAGAACGAGCGCTCGGCGACGCTGCCGCGGATCACCACCTGATCGAAGCCGGCAGTGAGGCCGACGATCTGCAGCTTGTCGTCGCCCTGATCGGACCAGAACCACGGATAGCCGTCATACGGCCTGGCGTCGCCGGTCAGCCGGGCGGCGACGCAGCGCGCCTGGTCGGTAGCGTTCTGCACCGACTCCACCCGCATCGTCTCGCCGAACCGGACGCTCTCAAACAGCGCGCAATCGCCGATCGCCGAGATGTGCGGGTCGCGGGTGAGAAGCTGTCGGTCGACGATGATGCCGGCCGCGGTCGGCAGACCGGCGGCGGCGGCGATCTCGACGTTCGGGATGACGCCGACGCCGACCACCACGAGATCGCAGGACAATGTGTGACCGTTGCTCAGGACGACGCCGGTGACACGGCCGCCCTCGGCCGCGATCTCGGTGGCGCGGACGCCGTAGTGCATCCGGATGCCGGCCGCGGAGTGGCGGTCGTGGAAGTAGCTGGAGATCTCAGGCGTCACCACGCGCGCCATCACCCGCGGCGCCAGTTCGACGACGTCGACCTCGAGCCCCTTGGCCCGCGCCGTGGCGGCGAATTCGAGGCCGATGAAGCCGGCGCCGATCACCACGACGTGCTTCCTGTCCGGCATCCGCTGCCGCAGCACTTCGCTCTCATCGAGCGTGCGCAGGTAAAGCACGTCCGGCAGCGAGCCGTTGGGCACGTCGAGCATCCGGTTGCGCGCGCCGGTGGCGAGCACGAGGTGGCCGTACTCGATCGCGGTGCCGGAGGCGAGCAGCAGCTTGCGCCCTTCGCGGTCGATCGAAACCATGCGGTCGGAGATCAGCTCGATCGCCTGATCCTGAAAAAACTTCTCCGGGCGAAACATCAGCGAGTTCGGATCGCCGCCGCTCTTCAAGTAGGCCTTCGACAGCGGCGGGCGCTGATACGGCAGATGCTTCTCGTCGTTGATCAGCGCGATACGCCCGGCATACTTCGCCTGGCGCAGCGATACGGCGACCTGAAATCCGGCATGTCCGGCTCCAGCAATCAAGACCGTGTCGTTCATCGTTGAGCTCGTTGAGTTGAGGAAACGGCGCGCGGACGCGCGGGAGGTGGGGGATCGGTCCCAGCCTCTAGCATACTCGGTCACCGCAGGTCAGCACGTTTGCCGACGCCCTGCCCCGCCGCCTCAGTAGATCGGCGGCCTGAAATCGAGGATCGGCCCCTTGGGCTCCGACAGCGCATCCAGCGCCACCGCGTCGACCAGCAACGGACCGCGCGACCGGGTGACCGCGCCGACCCGCTCGATGCTCCCAAATGCTGCCTGCAGATCCGGCCGCGCCGCGGCGTTGTCGACGCCGACCAGCAGCAGCGGACCGGCGAGTTGCCGGGGCGTCGGCGCCGGAGCGGCAAGCCAACGAAACCGCTCGCCGCGCTGGACCACGCAGGTGCCCGGCGGCAGATAGAACGCCAGCCATCCCGTGGTTCCGTAATCATCCGTCAGCACGCAGGTGGCGCCGACCCGCCGGCGCACCTGATCGATTTGCGCCACCATCTCCGCGACACCGACGCCGACCGAGCGCACCGTGGCGTCGCGGCGATAGCCGGTCAGCGTGCCGGTGTTGACCTGCACCACCACCAGCGCGAACAGCACCGCGCCGGTCGAGACCGCCCAGCGCCGGCAGAACGAGACGAGGCGGGCGACGCCAGGCTTCCAATGCGGATAGGCGGCCCCGACCGCGGCGGCGAGCGCGAATGCCGGATACAGCGGGCTCAGCCAGTTGGCCTCGACCCGGTCGTGCAGCGCCTGCCAGGCGAAATACAGCGCGATCGTCCACACCGTGGCCCCGACCAGCACGCGCGAGGCCGCCGGCCCGGTGCCGCGCTTGCCGAGCGCGATCAGCCCCACCACGCCGAGGATGAAAACGAACGGGGTCGCCAGCACGAACTGGGTCGGGATCAGCTCGGCGAGAAACTTCGGCTCGAACCCGCCGAGCTTGGCGCGGCCGAACTGCTTGACGAAGGAAATCCAGTCGTGCTCCGCGTTCCAGATCACCACAGGCGAGAACAGCGCGAACGCGATCACGCCGCCGAGATACGGCCACGGCGAGATCAGCCAGCGCCGCAGCGACGGCACCCACAACAGCCAGATCAGGATCGCCGGACCGAAGAACAGTGCGGTGTATTTCGACAGCAGCGCCAGCCCGACCGCGACGCCGACCGCGAGCCACCACACGCCCCTGCCGGTTGCGGCGACCTTCGCCAAAGCGAGCAGCACGAAGCTCGACGCCACCAGCAGCGGGGCATCGGGGGTGACGATGGTGGTCCCCGCCGACACCATCATCGTCGCATTGAGCAGCAGCGTGGCGGTGGCGGCGATCCGTTCGTCCTCGAACAACAGGACTGCAGCCCGCCACACCGCCCAGCTCATCGGCACCGCCAACAGGATCGACACCAGGCGGACGCCGAATTCGGTGTCGCCTGCGATCAGCGTGCCGAGCCTGATCACCACCGCCACCATCGGCGGGTGGTCGAAATAGCTGAGCGCGAGATTCTTCGACCAGGTCCAGTAATAGGCCTCGTCGAACGTCAGCGGCGTCAGCGCCGCGGCGAGCAGACGCAGCGCGACGAGGCCGGCGACGACCAGGATCGTGGCGACGACCGGACGCCGCATCGCCTCGCTCATCACGCGCTCATCGCTTGCGCCAGACGAACAGGCCGGACATCGCGTAATTCCACACCACGCCCATCAGCGCGCCGGCGGCGCCCGCCAGCCACCAGGTGATGTGCTCGTTGTAGACCGCGAAGGCGACGCCGACATTGGCGAGCAGACCGACGCCGCACACCAGATAGAACAGCAGCAGCCCGCGCAGGATGGCGAAACCCTTCAGCCGCTGGTCGCGATAGGTCAGGAAGTTGTTGAGGATGAAATTGCTGGTCATCGCCACCAGCGCGGCAATGCCCTGCGCCTCGGCGAACGGCTGCTCGAACAGCTTCAGCACCACGTACAGCGTGACGAAGTGCACCACCACGCCGGTGGAGCCGACCAGCGCAAACAGTATGAATCGCAGCGACAGCACGTCGTGGCTGAACTTCGCCAGCACCAGGCCGAGGAAGTCCAGAGCCACCATCGAATCCAGCTTGCTTTCGCCGTGCAGCCGCGAGCCGAAGGTGAACGGCACCTCAACGATGCGCAGACTGCCGCGCGCGGTGGCGATGACGTCGAGCAGGATCTTGAAGCCCTGGGTCGAAAGCTCCGGAGCGAACTGCTCGAAGCGGTCGCGGCGGATCATGAAGAAGCCGCTCATCGGGTCGGCGACATCGATCTTCAGAGCTTTCTGGGCGACCTGGGTGGCGAGCGCACTGATGCCGGCGCGCTGCTTGTTGAAGCTGTCGGCGCTGCCGCCTTCGACATAGCGGCTGCCAATCACCAGATCGGCGGCGTTGCTCTCCAACAGCGACAGCATCTTGGCGAGCTGGGTCTCGTCGTGCTGGAGATCGGCATCCATCACCGCGGCAAACGGGGCGCCGGACGCCAGGATGCCTTCGATGCAGGCGCCCGACAGTCCGCGCCGGCCGATCCGGCGGATGCAGCGCACGCGCGGATCCCGCTGCGCCATGTCGCGTACCACCTGCCAGGTCCCGTCGGGGGAGTTGTCGTCGACGTAGATGACTTCCCACGCCACGCCGACGAGTGCAGCTTCCAATTTACGGAACAGCACCTCGACATTGTCGCGTTCATTGAAGGTCGGGACCACCACCGAGAGCTGCAGCGGAACCGCCGCAGGCTGGGCACGGGTCGCGACCTCGGCTGGGCTGGCTTCGATCATCGCGCCATGCGTATAGCGGCGCACCCGGGCGCTGCCAAGGCGAGCACCGGCCGTTCTGGGGCAGAAATGTACTGAAATCGGGTGGCCTCGGCCGCCCAAAAAGGTGAACGACCACGAACAACAGGTGCGCGTACATCCGGCGCTCCCTACTATTCAGTGGTCGTCTCGGCGTCGCACGCTCCTGATCGGAGCATCGACGTCGCCGTTGCAACCAAGATAGGAACGGGATGCAGCATTCGCAAGGGGGAGAGATGAAGAAAGGTCAGGCGGGCAATATCCGCATCGGGATCGGCGGCTGGACCTTCGCGCCGTGGCGCGGGGTGTTCTATCCGGACAAGCTGCCGCAGCGGCGCGAGCTGGAATACGCCGCCTCGAAGCTGACCTCGATCGAAATCAACGGCACCTTCTACGGCTCGCAGAAGCCGGAGAGCTTTCGCAAATGGGCGAGCGAAGTGCCCGACGGCTTTGTGTTCTCGCTGAAGGGGCCGCGGTTTGCGACCAACCGCAAGGTGCTGGCGGAAGCCGGCGACAGCATCGAACGATTCTATCATTCCGGCGTGCTCGAACTCGGTGACCGGCTCGGGCCGGTGCTGTGGCAGTTCGCGCCGACCAAGAAGTTCGACGAAGCCGATTTCGGCCGCTTTCTCGAACTGCTGCCGCGCTCACTCGACGGCCGCACGCTGCGTCATGCCGTCGAAGTCCGTCATGACAGTTTCAAGACGCCGGCGTTCATCGCGCTGTTGCGCCAGCACGGCATTCCGGTGGTGTACTCCGAGCACGCCAGCTATCCGGAAATCGCGGACGTCACCGGCGACTTCGTCTATGTGCGGCTGCAGAAGGGCAAGGACGAGATCGCCACCGGCTATCCGCCGAAGGCGCTGTCGGAATGGGCGAAGCGACTGCAGCTCTGGGCGGATGGCAGCGAGCCGGACGATCTGCCGAAGGTGGACGGGGCACGCACCAGGCGGCAACAGCGCGACGTGTTCGCCTACGTGATCCACGAAGGCAAAGTGCGCGCGCCCGCCGCGGCGATGGAACTGATCGAACTCATCGGCTAAACTGTGGCGCGATGCGGCAAGTGAGCGGTCGTGACGCGCGACATTGCGCCACCGCAAAGCCTTGCGGCCGATCAATGGGTTCATAGGACGCGCCCAATACCCTCGGGCGCATGTACTACATCAACAAAAGGGTCCGGGTTCGGATGGACAAGATCGACTTCATGAACGGGCAGATCAAGGCTCTGCTCAACTTCGCCAACGCGCTGATCAAGTCGCATCCGTCGCCGGCGATCCTGCGCCACAATTTCGAAACGAAAGCCCGCGCCGCCCCGAACGCCCCACAGGGCCTGTCTCTCTCCGAAGCCTATATCGACGGCATGGCCGACATCAATCGCCAGCTCGCAGTCGCCCTCGAGCATGCGATTGCAGCGCGCGACCAGCATGATCCGCAGCCGGATTGAACGCCGGCTTTTCTGACGCACTAGACAACACCCACAACCAGAGATTTAATAAGCGACATTCTTCGCGCATTAGATCTCTGTGTGGGTATTTTAGTGATGCGTTGCGTCGCGTGGATGGGCGTGTTCGGCATGATCGCGTCGTTGATCGCGAGCACCGCATGCACCTCCGCCCAAACGTTCGATCCCCTCGACCAACCGCAGTTCGACTTCCCCGACCCCGGCGCATTCGATCTCGGCGCCAGCACGGCAGCCGACATGGCGGGGCTCGATTCCGACGATGAGGACGGCTTGGCGGGCGACCTGCCGGTCGGCCAGCACGCCTCTCCTTTGGCCGCGCTGGCACCGGCAACGCTCAGCGGCGGACAGGCTGCCCAAGGGCTGCTGTTCGGCGGCCACGATCTGTGGCGCAACGGCATCGCACTATACGGCGGGGTCGAATTTCTCGGCGACACTGCGGCGGACAACGGCTTCGTCATTCGGCTGTTCGCGTCGGAAGCGCTCGAGCGCTATCAGTCGGAGCGCTTCACTTATGTCAGCGACATCTCCAGAGCTTCGGTGCTGGCGGGATGGCGCTTCAAGCTCGGCGCTTTCGAACTGAAGATCCTCGCCGGCCCCGATCTGGAGCATCGCGCATCGATGCCCGACGTCCGCGACAAACGTTGGCGCGGCAGCCACGGCGGCGCCCGGATCGCGCTGGACGGCTGGGCCGAGCCGACGCCTGATACCATGCTGTCGGCATCGTTCTACGCCACCACCATCGCCGGGAGCTACGGCGCACGGCTGGCCGCGGGCTGGCGAATGCTCGACAGGTTCTGGGTGGGACCGGAAATGTCCGGCTCGTCCGACGAATTCAGCCGCCAGACCCGGATCGGACTGCATCTCACCGGCCTCCAGCTCGCGGTACTGGAATGGTCGGCGGCCGCCGGTTACGTCCGCGACAGCTTCGGCCGCGGAGGCGTCTATACCCGCCTCGGAGTCATGCTGCGGCAGTGACGCCGCAGCATGGTTCGGCGGACGCAGTCAATCGAGCGTGCGGCGGAAGCGCGTCACTGCGATCGTCATCGCCACCAGCATCAGCACCACCAGCGCGATCGCGTCGTAGTGCAGATTTTCCAGCGACGAGCCCTTCAGCATGATCGAGCGGACGATCCGCAAGTAATGCGTCAGCGGCAGGCATTCGCCGATATATTGCGCCCACACCGGCATCCCGGCGAACGGGAACATGAATCCGGACAACAGGATCGACGGCAGGAAGAACATCATCGAAGCCTGCATCGCCTGGAGCTGGTTCTGCACCAGCGTCGAGAAGGTGTAGCCGATCGCCAGATTGGTGGTGATGAACAGCGTCGACAACAGCGCCAGCAGCGCCAGACTGCCGAGCAGCGGCACCCCGAACAGCAATACGCCGATGCCGATGATCAGCGACGCCTGAATGAAGCCGACGCCGACATACGGCAAAATCTTCCCGAGCATCACCTCGACCGGGGTGATCGGCATCGACAGCAGGTTCTCCATGGTGCCGCGCTCGATCTCGCGGGTCACCGACAACGCGGTGAAGATCAGCATGGTCATGGTCAGGATTGTGCCGACCAGACCGGGCACGATGTTGAGGCGCGACGAGGCGGCCGGATTGTAGCGGGCATGGGCCCGGATTTCGAACGGCGGATTGGCGGGATCGCCGGCGACCCGGTCGTGGATCAACGCGTTCTGCACGATCTGGCCGAGCGCCGACAACGCCGAGCCGGCAGCCACCGGATCGGTGGCGTCGGCGGCGACCAGGATCGCGGGCTTCTCGCCGCGCCGTACCGCGCGCTCGAACCCGCGCGGGATTTCGACGCCGAACAGCACGCGCCCGGACAGCAACAGATCGTCGAACTCGCGGACGCTGTGAACCTCGCGGGTGAACTTGAAGTACGCGGTATTCTCCAGCGCCTTCAGGATCGAGCGGCCGAGGTCGGAATCTTCCTGCAGCAGCACTGCGGTCGGCAGATGCCGCGGCGTAGTGTTGATGGCGTAGCCGAACAGCAGAAGCTGCATCACCGGGATCACGATGATCATCGCGAAGGTCAGCCGGTCGCGCTTGAGCTGAATCAGCTCCTTGACCAGCATCGCGTAGCTGCGGCGCAGGAAGCCGAACCGCCGTTCTTTCAGCGGCGGGTCACGCCTCGGAGCGTCGTCTGCGGCGGTCATCGGAAGTTGTCCTTCGACCGGCTCATCAGCTCGATAAACACGTCCTCGAGCGACGGCGCACCGTGCTGCCAGGTCTGTCGCGGATCGCTGCGATACGGCGCGAGCGTCCGATCGAGCGCGGCCTGATCGCGGCCCGAGACGTGCAGGCTGGTGCCGAACGGCGCCACCATGTCGACGCCCGGCTTGCCGGCGAGTTCGTGCGCCAACGCGCCGAGGCCTTCGCCGGTGGCGACCCAGGTGGTGAGCTGCGAGCCGGCAATCACCTGATCGACGGTGCCGTGCGCCAGCAGATGGCCGTATGCGATGTAGGCGATCTCGTGACAGCGCTCGGCTTCGTCCATGTAGTGGGTCGAGACCAGCACGGTGAGACCTTCGGCGGCGAGCGCGTGAATCTCGTTCCAGAAATCGCGGCGCGCCTTGGGGTCGACGCCGGCGGTCGGTTCGTCGAGCAGCAGCAGTTGCGGGTTCGGCAGCGTGCAGGCGCCGAGCGCCAGCCGCTGCTTCCAGCCGCCCGAAAGTTCGCCGGCAAGCTGCTCCTCGCGGCCCGACAGCCCGAGCCGCTTGATCATTTCGCGCGCCGCACCGCGCGCATCGGGCACGCCGTACAGCCGCGCGACGAATTCGAGATTCTCCCGCACCGACAAATCCTGATACAGGCTGAAGCGCTGCGTCATGTAGCCGACGCGGCGTTTGATCTTGTCGGCCTCGGTGCGGATGTCGAAGCCGAGACAGGTGCCCTCGCCGCGATCCGGCGTCAGCAGGCCGCACAGCATCCGGATCGTGGTGGTCTTGCCGGAGCCGTTGGGGCCGAGGAAGCCGTAGATCGAGCCGCGCTTCACCTGCATCGACAGGTCGTGCACGACCTCGCGGCCGTTGAACGACTTGGTGAGGCCGCGGACATCGATCGCGATGTCGCGGGTATCGGCCGCGATGGTCGGCGCGCCGGTCATGACCGGCCGGTCGCCACCGGGGAAGGCGCAGCCTTCGGCGCGACATAGACGCTGACCGGCTGGCCGACCCGCAGGCTGGCCGGCTTGTTCGGCCGCGCCTGGATCAGATAGACGAGCTTGCTGCGCTCATCGAGACTATAGATCACCGGCGGGGTGTACTCCGCCGTCGTCGAGATGAAGTAAATCTCGGCCGACAGATCCGGCGCGCAATTGTCGCAACTGACCCGCACCTTGTCGCCGATCGCGAGCTTCGGCAGCTCCGGCTCCGGCACGTAGAAACGGATCTTCATGTTGCCCGGCGGCAGGATCGACAGCACCGGCTTCTGCGCCGCCACCATCTCGCCTTCGCGGAAGTAGATCTGCTGCACCGTGCCGGTGACTGGCGCGCGGATTTCACGGCGCGCCAGCCGTGTCTTGGAAGTCTCGACCCTGGCTTCGGCGACCCGCAGGGCCGAGATCGCGGAGTCGAGATTGGCCTGGGTGCCGGAACCGGTCTTCGACAACGATTGGGCGCGGTCGAAGCTCTGCTTGGCGTTGGCGAGCGTGGCGAGATTCTGATTGAGGTCGGCCTGCTGCAGATCGTCGTCGAGCGTGTAGATCAGCGCGCCTGTCCTGGCCTCGTCGCCCTCGCGCACCGTGAGCTTGGTAACGCGGCCGGATTCATCGGGACTGACGAAGATCAGATCGGCCTCGACCCAGCCCTGATAGCCGGGATCGTTGCCCTTGCCGCAGCTTGCGAGCTCCATCGCGAGTAGGATTGCGGCGCAGCCGCGCAGAACGAGCGAGGGTCGCGTCATGGCGCCGTCCTTTCGCCGAAGATCAGATCGAGATGCGCGCGCAGCATCGCCTGGACGTCGAGCGGCGCGAACCGGCCGAACAGCCCCTGCCAGATCACCGACAGCACCACCGGGGCGACCGCGAGCTGAGGGAACTGCGCCAGCGCCGCGGCGCGAATCTCGCCGCGGGCGACGCCGATCTCCAGGATGCGGCGGATGCCGGCGATGCCGGGCTCGACCACGGTGCGGTAGTGGAATTCGGCCAACGACGGAAACCGCGTGCCCTCCGCCATCACCAGCCGCAGAATGTCGCCGCGCCGCGTCTGCGCGACTTCGCGCACGAAGGTCTCGGCGAAGGTCTCCAGCAACTGCCGCGCCGATACGCCGGATGCCGGCTGCGCCGTCAGCCGCTGCATCGTCGGCACCAGTGCGGTTCGCACCAGCTCCTGGAACATCGCCTCTTTGTCGGTGAAGTGCAGATAGATCGTGCCCTTGGCGACGCCGGCACGCTTGGCGACGTCGTCGATCCGGGTCGCCGCAAAACCGCGCGCGGTGAACTCGTCGAGCGCCGCCTCGATGATTGCGGCGCGTCGTTCCGCCGCCTTGGCGGCACGGGTCGAGAGCGCCTCGGCTTCCGAAGCTGGCTCGGCCGCGGACGTGGAGCCGCGGGCCGCAGCGGCTTGCTTCGGAGCGACGGGAGCAGAAACCGGCGGATTGCTTGAGGCACGCTTCATTTTCACATTATGACTGACTGGTCAGTCACAATCAAGATCTCTGCGTTACGCTCTTTGGACAGCGGCCGTCAGGCGCTGACGCGATTCCGTCCGCCGCGTTTGGCGCGATAAAGCGATTGGTCGGCGCGCTGGATCGCGTCCGCCAGCGTCTCGGCAGGCACGGCGGGCGCAATGCCGACGCTGATGGTGACGATCTCCGCCTCGCCGAGGCCGGGATGCGCGATCTTCAGCTCTTTGACCGCATGGCACAGCCGCTCGGCGGTCTCCTGCAGCTCGGCTTGGTCGAGCCCGGGCAGCACAACGGCGAACTCCTCGCCGCCGTAGCGCACCACCACGTCGCAGGCGCGCAGGTTGCGGCGGACGGCGGCGACGATCTGCTGCAGGCAGCGGTCGCCGGCGGCGTGGCCGCCATGGTCGTTGAACAGCTTGAAGTGATCGACGTCGATCATCAGCACGCTCTGCCCGAGTGACGGCACGATCGAGGCGGTCTCCTGCTCGATCAGTTCGTCCAGGTAGCGCCGGTTGAACACGCCGGTCAGCGCGTCCGTCGCCGATAACCGCTCCAGCGCCGCGTTGGCCCGGCGCAGATCGCGCTTCAGCCGAGCGTCGCTGCGGCGGATCGCCTCCAGTTCGGCGATCTGCGCATCCTTTCGCTCCCGGGCGCGCAATGCGATCACACAGGTGATGATGCAGAGTCCGACCAGATCGATGTTGGTCCATGCCGGCGGCCAGCGCAGGCCGGTCACAGTGATCAGCATGTACAGCACCGTGGCGGTGACGGTCATGATCTTGGTGGCGCCCCACGACAGCGCCGACACCAGCGCGCCGGCGAAGATGACGAACAGCGCGGCCATCATGTAGCGCCCGGCGAACGGCTCCGGCGCGAATTGGCCGATCGCCGTCACCGACAGCGCGAAGGCGACCACTGCGGTCCCCTGAACGGCCGATTGCAGCGGCCGATCGGCTGGCCGGCGATTGAGCGCGAGCGCAACCAGCACCAGCGGAGTCACCACCAGCAGACGCAGCCCGGCGGCCAGCGCCAGGTGCTGCGGGTCCAGCACGGCGACGTCGATCGAGAGTGCGGCGATGTTGACGATCAGCGTCCCCAGCAGGAAGCGTCGACGCGCCCCGGCGCCACGCATCGGATGCTCGGGGGCCGCCGCGTCTGACGCCCGGCGGTCGTTATCGAGGGGGAACTGATCGGTCACGCTTTGGTCCGCAGAACGGGCGACTTCGCCGTTCTCCTATTGGACCTTCATGCACTTACGACGCGTTGATGCAGTACTGCCGCCCACGGTTTCCGTGAGCAATGCCTAACGACCGACTAAACCGCTTCCTACGAGGCGAACGATCGGGAACGGCCGACAATGCCCGGGATTGTCCCGACGCGAACATTCAGGGAGAGAGCAGATGTCGACGGAATGGCTGTGGGGAATCGGAATTATCGTGCTTGGCATCGCGATCGCCTACGCCCTGATGCGGAATCGGACGCGCACGGCCGCCGAGAAGCAGATGACCGAGACGGCGGCGACGGAAAACTACCGCGCGGAAGATCGCAAGGAACGGCCGCGGCCGATGCCGGAATAGCCGTTCCGGATCCAGGCGTGGAACTTGAGGCCGTCGAGAATCTCGTCGACCGCCTTGCGATCGGCCGGATGGCGAGGCCAGCGGTGAACATCGCTTCGGCAGCCAAGATCGTGAAGCTCAGCCCTTGGCGTCGCAGGCCCAGGCCCGGATCACACATTCCTTGCCGCCGTACTCGTAGCACCGGCGCGTCGCTGCGTTGAGCGACGACGAGATCTTCGACTCCACCGCATAGCCGTGAGCCCCGCACGGATTGCTCATGTCGATGGCGAGCGCCGCGCAGGCACGTCGCATCGTCACCGTGGTGCAATCGCCCTTGCAGCGCTGCCGCGCAGCGGCGATCGCGGCCGCCTCGGCCGGATAGTCGTAGGCCTGACCATAGGCGCCGCATTTGCCCACCGCCAACGCTCCGGCAGCATTCAGCGGCGCAGCAAAATGCAAACACGCGCCCCAGACAGCAGCAACCAGCGCAGCCTTGCGCCACGCGGAATTCGATGAATCCAACGTCCCCTCCCCCGAGGTTCAACCCGGGTTCCAAATTATCTGGGCGGCCGTTTCAACTTGGTGAACGAACCACAAAGACCGCCAGACACGGCGACAGCAATCAGCCGCCCGGGCCGCGCCGCGCCAGAAACTGTTCGAGACGCGGGTGAAATTCACCGGCGGCGAGACTGAGATGAAACAGCCGCCGCTCGAGCGCCAGTCCGTCGGCGAGTCCGACCGATACGGCGCGGTCGACCGCCTGCTTGGCGAATCGCACCGCATGAATCGGATGCGCCGCGATCTGCGCTGCGGCCTCGCACGCGGCTGCGCGCGCCGTGCCGTCCTCGACCGTCCGGCTGATCAGCCCGATCCGCTCTGCTTCGACAGCCGAAATCAGCCGGCCGGTGAGCACCAGATCCATCGCGCGGGCGCGACCGATCGCGCGAGCCAGCCTTTGCGTGCCGCCACCGCCGGACAGCGTCCCGAGCGCGATCTCCGGGTGACCGAATCTGGAACCGGCGCCGGCGATCACCAGGTCGCACATCTCGATCAACTCGCAGCCGCCGCCGATCGCGTAGCCTTCGACCGCCGCAATCAGCGGCTTGGTGCACGAGGCCAGCCGGTCACAGCAGCCGGAGAAGTCTGCGGCCAGCGCCGTCGCCAGGTCGATGCCACGCATCTCGGCGATGTCGGCGCCGGCGCAGAACACCTCGCGGCCGGTCAGCACGATCGCGGCAGTCGTCGCGTCTCGCTCCAGCTCATCGAGCGCGGCGGCCAGCGCTGTGATCAGCTCCCGCGACAGCGCGTTGCGGGCCTGCGGCCGATTCAGCGTGACGATCCCGACGGCTCCCTGACGATCAATTGCCACCACCATAACGGCTTCTCCCTGACTGCCGCGACGCCAGCGACGATCTAGCCGCCCAGGCTGGATCTGGTAAAATCAATCGTTCGCAAAGATTGATTGGATTTTCCAATGAATGTGCAGCACCTGCGCTATTTTCTGGCCGTGATGCAGGCCGGCTCGGTGTCACGCGCCGCCGGTGAACTCGGCATTACCCAGCCGACCCTGTCGCAGGCCCTGAAAGGGCTGGAGCGCGAGTTCGGCGCGCCGCTGTTCGCGCCCGACGGTCGCGGCATCCGCGCACTGCCGAGCGCGAAGCGGCTTGAGGCCAAAGTGCGCGCGGCACTGCAGACACTGGCGGAGGCAAAGCGCGACCTGAGCGGACCGGCACCAGCACGGCTGAAGCTCGGCGTCCTGCCGAGCCTCGCCACAGATTGGCTGCCACGTCTGTTGCCCGCCGATGGTGATGCAATCGAACTGATCGAAGCGCCGGCCGACGAGCTCGAAAAGCTGGTCGCGAGTGGCGGGCTCGATCTGGCGCTGTCGGTCGCGCCGCATCGCAATCTGCACCGCAAGCTGCTGCTGAGCGAGCCGTTCCGGCTGTTCGTTGGACCTGATCATCCGTGGTCAGGCCGCCGCAGCGTGACGCTGGCCGACCTCGACGGCCAACCTTTCGTGTTGCGTCAGGGCTGCGAACGCGTCGGCACAGGCCGGCGGCTGCTCAACGCAGCAGGCGTGCAGTTTCGTATCGTCGCCAAGACGCGGCAGGAATCCACCGCGGCTTTGCTGGTCGCCGCGGGGGTCGGCTGCACGCTGGCGCCGACGAGCTGGGGCAGCGCGAACTTGCGAGCACTCGACGTCGGCGGACTGACGCTGCAGCGCGAAGTCACGCTGATCTGGAAACAGCCTGCCGGCGCCAAGGCTGCGGCGAAGCTCGCGACGCGGCTGCAGGCGCGAGCTTGACGCGCAGCCGATCAGCCGCGCCGCGCCTGATCGAGCGCTTGCGGGGTGTCGATGTCGAGGAACGCCGCGTCGCCTTCGACCGCTACTTCGGCCACCGCTTCGCCGTGCTTGGCGATCAGGTGGCGGGCGCCGACGTCGCCGCCGAGCGTCATCAGTTCGGCAAAGAACTGCCGCGACCACAGCACCGGATTGCCGCGGCGCCCCTCGGCGACCGGGACCACGATCAGCGCGCCGCGATCGGGATCGAACGCGGTGATCATCCGGTCGATCAAGGCAGCGTCGATCAGCGGCATGTCGCCGAGGCAGACGATCGCGCCGTCGGCATCCTCGCCGAGCGCCGCGATGCCGGCCTTGACCGACGAGGCGATGCCTTCGGCGAAATCCGGATTGTGCACGAAGGTGAGATCTAGCCCATGCAGCGCCGCTTCGACCTCGCCCGCCTGATGGCCCGTGACGACGATGGTACGCGCAGCCTGCGAGGCCAGCGCCTGCTCGGCGACGATCCGCACCAGCGGCTTGCCGTTGAGGTCGGCCAGCAGCTTATTCGGCCCGCGCATCCGCGTGCCGCGCCCTGCGGCCAGCACGATCGCAGCGACGTTGCGGCCGCTCTCGGCGACCGGCACGCGCGGTTGCGGCCGGGTCACGATTTCCATCAAGAGGCCACCGACGCCCATCGCGGTGATGTCGGCGCGGGTGACGGTGAGCCCGGCGAGCAGCCGCATCAGCACCCAATCGAAACCATTCTCGACCGGCGAGCGCGCACAGCCCGGTGCACCGAGCAGCGGCACGCCCGAGACCGCGCCGACCAGCAAGAGATTGCCCGGGTCGACCGGCATGCCGAAATGCGCGATGCTGCCGCCGATCGCGCCGATCGCCGCCGGGATGACGTCGCGGCGGTCCGCGATCGCCGAGGCGCCGAACACGATCACCATCTCGGCGCCGAGCCCAACAAGCTCTTGGATCGCAGCCGACAGCGCAGCCTCTTCATGCGCGACGCGGCGCTCGGCGATGATCGCTGCACCCGCCGGCGCCAGCCGCTCGGCCGTGACGCGCAGCGTCTTGTCGATCACCTTGGCGGCGAGACCGGGCAGCAGCGTCGACACCCCACCGACGCGCTTGATCACGTAAGGCGCGACCCGCAGCGCGCCGCCCTGCGCCGCCGCCACCGCGGCGTCGCGCAGGCGGCCTTCGACACCGAACGGGATCAGCTTGACGGTGGCCACCATCTCACCTTCCACCACCGGCTTGAACGCCGGCAGCGTCGCCAACGTGATCGCTTCGTCGACCGCATTGATACGATCGACCGCCGCGCGATCGATCGCCAGCACCCCGGCCCGCGCCGCGAACAGATTGGCGCGGCCGGTGAAGGCGCGATCGACATTGACGCCGTCACCGGCGACGGCCGCAGCCACATCCCCGGCCGCGACATCCTCGGATACGTCGCCGGGTTCGAGCTGCACCACCACGATCTCGGCGATGCCCGCCTTCTCCAAGGCAGCGACTTCGGCCGGACCGATCGTCGTGCCCTTCTTCAGCAGCAGACTGTTCTGCCGCAGCGAATGCACGGTGACGCCGCCGATCGCATCGGCCGGGCGGCGCGGACCGAACTTCATGCCGCAGCCGCCTTGGACGATGCCGGCAGCCGCAGCGCCGCGGTGATTTCCGCCATGATCGACACCGCGATCTCGGACGGCGACACCGCGCCGATCGCCAGCCCGATCGGCGCGTGAATGCGGCCGAGGTCGGCGTCGGAGGCTCCCTGCCCCTTCAGCCGCTCCAGCCGCTTGGCATGGGTTTTCTTCGAGCCGAGCGCGCCGATGTAGAAGCAATCGCGCGCGAAGGCGTGCAGCAGCGCCGGATCGTCGATCTTGGGATCGTGGGTCAGCGCCACGAAGGCGGTGTAGTGATCGATGTTCAGCGGCGGCAGCGCGACGTCGGGCCACTCGGCGATCAACGGCACGTCGGGGAAGCGCTCGGGGCTGGCGAATGCGGTGCGCGGATCGACCACGGTGACGTCGTAGCCGAGCGAGCGCGCCAGCGGCGCCAGCGCTTGGCTGATATGCACCGCGCCGACGATCACCAGCTTGGCGGTCGGCGCATAGACGTTGAGAAACAGCTTCTGGCCGCCTGCGTCGACGGTCGCGCTCTTGCCCATGCGGAGCTGCTTGTCGAGCTCGGCGGCAAGCGGATCAGCGGCAATGTCGGCGGCTTTCACCAGCCGCTGCGCGCCTGTCGCGGTGTCGGTGACCACGATCGCAGGGCGCCGCGCCGCGCGCTCGGCGTTGAGTTGCTGCAGGATCTCGAACTTCACAGGCTACGCCCCACTTCCTCGCCGCGCGAACTAATCAACCTTTTCGACGAACACCCGGATGGTGCCGCCGCAACTCAGCCCGACCTTCCAGGCGGCCTCGTCGGCGACGCCGAATTCGAGCAGTTTCGGCGTACCGCTGTCGATCACGTCGAGCGCTTCGGTGACGACCGCGCCTTCGACGCAGCCGCCCGACACTGAGCCGAGAAAGGTGCCCTCGTCATTGATCACCAGGCTGGAGCCTGCCGGGCGCGGCGCCGATCCCCAGGTTTCCACCACGGTGGCGAGCGCCACTCCGCGGCCGGCTTTGCGCCAGGCTTCGGCGGCCCGCAGGATGTCTTCGTCGCGGTCGAGCTGCATGGAGGCGTCTCCTCTTACTTGATGCTGGGCACCGGTCAGGCGACGGAACGGAGCGTGCTGAAATGGTGCGGCGGCGGTGCCGACGACAGCGCCGCGATCAGCGTGTGCATCGAGGTCAGATTATGCACCGGACGGAATTCGTCAACGTGAGGTAGCATCATTTTGATGCCCTGGGCGCGCGGCTCGAAACCGTCGTAGCGCAGCAGCGGATTGAGCCAGATCAGCCGCCGGCAGGAGCGATGCAGCCGATCCATCTCGAATGCCAGCTTGGCGTCGCTTTCGCGCTCCAGCCCGTCGGAGATCAAGAGCACGATCGCGCCCTGCCCGAGCACCCGCCGCGCCCACAGCTTGTTGAAGCTGTGCAGCGAGGTCGCGATCCGGGTGCCGCCGGCCCAGTCTTCGACCGAGGAGGTGCAGCTCGCGAGCGCTTCGTCCGGATCGCGCTGGCGCAGCGCACGGGTGACGTTGGTCAGCCGCGTGCCGAACAGGAACGTCGAGACCCGCTTGCGATCGTCGGTGATGGCGTGGAGGAAGTGCAGGAACAGCCTCGTGTACTCGCTCATCGAGCCGGAGATATCGAGCAGCGCCACGATCGGCGCCGGCTTGTCGATCAGGCCGAGCCGCTTGATGTCGACGACTTCGCCGCCGGTGCGCAACGACACGCGCAAGGTGCGGCGCAGGTCGAGCTTCAGGCCGCGACGATCCGGCCTGACACGCCGGGTGCGCAGCTCGGCCTGCGGCAGCCGCATCCGCTCGATCGCGCGGGTGACTTCGGCAATCTCCGCCGCGCTCATCTGCGCGAAGTCCTTCTTCTGCAGGATCTCCTTGTCGGAGACGGCAAGACGCAGTTCCTGCTCCTCGGCCGACGGCATGTCGCGCGTCGCCGCCGGCGACATCGCCTCCTGCACCCGGCGCGAGGCCGGCGGCGGTTTCTTCTTGGCGGCGTCCGGCAGCGGGATCGAGTCCAGCATGTGCTGCCAGTCCTCGGCGGCGCGGAAGAACAGCGCGAACGCCTGGTCGAAGATCAACAGATGCTCGCGGCGCTTGACGAAGATCGCTTCCAGCGTGGCGTAGAGGTCGTCGCGCTGGCCGATCTCGATCAGTTGCAGCGCATCCAGCGCGTCGATCACCGCGCCCGGCCCGACCGGCAGCCCCGCCGCCCGCAGCGCCCGCGCAAAGCCGACCACATTGTCCGCCATCTTGCCGGTCGGCGGATTGAGATGATCGATCATCGCGGTCGGATTACGCTGCATCGTTTGCCACGCTCTCTCAACTTGTCATTCCGGGGCGCACCGAAGGCGCGAACCCGGAATCTCGACGTCAGTGCCGGCTTCAGATTCCGGGTTCGCGAGCTTTCGCTCGCGCCCCGGAATGACGAACTCTAGTCAGTCCACGCCCTCGCCGCTCGGGCGGCCTGCTCCCTCTCCCGCTTGCGGGAGAGGGGTGGGGTGAGGGCGACGCGAGCACGGTGCCTGGGGCTCCCCCACCCCAACCC